>CAYSTQ010000014.1:0-13810 GCA_964433855.1 uncultured Thermoproteales archaeon | reverse complement strand
CTCCTCGAGGCCAAACGCCCTGACACGAATTTCATCCCCAGTGATCAGAACGCTATCTGGTAAATCTAGGTTGACAAAGCTTCTTATTTCAGTCAGCCCAGGGATTGGCGCTCTGATAAGCACTTCTTTTTCACGGGAGATGTCAAGCTCGACTTCTCCTATGTGAGCAACCGTGATGAAGCACGGCGTCAAAGGATTCGCTATTCTTAGACGCCAGAACCTGTCGTAAGCTGTAAACCCGACGTCCGCGACCCCGCCTATAGCATCTAAAAAATCTATCAGCCACCTGTTCTCCGCCATTACCTCAAGATAGAAGGATTTAGCGGATGCTTGATAACTTGTTACGGCGGACTTGAAGCATTTAAAGGATTCCCTCCTTGTAAAACTCAGTTTTCCGATGCGTAGCACGTAGAGGGCCGTGGCCCCATTTTCGTCACCGGCTATGTTTACCTCAACAACCCCTTTTCCAAGCACTAGCTTATCGACTAGCCTTCCCACGTCTACCCCACCTTAAAACCACATGGTGAATTCTTTAAACCCGGCTGCTCTTATATTCCTTGACGCCAGTCCCGCCCTAGGCGCATTTCCAACCTAAAACAGGGGGTTCTGAACCCGGCTGGCTGAAGGCCATGCCTCGTCTATAGCCTTATCTCCTAGCTGGAAGAAAGAAACAAGGCGTCCGCCAGAGTCTTTAGGGCCATGTATGCTAGAAGGATTGAGGCTCCGGCGAGCACGGCTCTATACCCGTTTCTTCTAAAGACGGCTACGCCTCTTTTAACCCCTTCAGCCAGTAGGCCAAGCCATGTAAAGTCCAGCCAGACATGGGAGAGATAAAGAGCTGGTAAGAGGATTAAACCGGTAGCTCGCCGCCAAGCGTCTAGTATTCCAGCACCCTGGGAAAGCCACCATAGCAGGAAATAGGGGTTTAGCCCTGTTAGTAAGAATCCTGTTAAAAATGGTCTTCCCCCTCCTTTAGGCTCGATTTCTACCCCCTTTAAGGCATCTCTTAAACCTAGGTAAGCCAGGTAAAGCATGTAGAGGGATGAAAGCACCGCTAGCAGGTTTAAAGGAACCCCTCTCAGCAGAGAGGTCGCGTTAAACAGCGCCGTTACCAGTATTACGTACGGCATCTCGAAGAGCATGTGGCCTGCCGCCGCCTTAACTCCGCTTTTCCAGCCGCCTATAGCCCCCTCAGCGACAACTGCCGCTGTTAAGGGACCTGGTGACAGTACTCCTGAAAGCGAGTATGCTACGGTAACCGCTATGATCTCAACAGGTAACATATTATCAAAATTGTTTTAAGAAACTATTTAAACATTGAATATTGAACATTGACGCTTTCCGGTGGTGGGATGGAGTCAGCCTACGAGATCGGTAGGTTCGTCCACATACCCGGACACAGCATATATGTCTTCTACGTTAGGTTTAGCCCCGGCGCGCTCTTTAGGCCCGGCGCCCTCGGCGACGTCCTCGAGGTCTTCTACTCAAGAAGAATACCTATAGTTCACATAAAGGTTTCCAGGCCTTCCCGCGAAGAGCCTGTTAAAACTCTGCTGTTCGCTGACCTGACCAAGGGCAAGTACAATGCGCGGACCATAACTAGGGAGATTAGAAAGCTGGAGCAGGTTGAGCATGTGGAGTATTCAGAGCCGGTCTTCGATGGTTTCTCAGTCTACAGCGGTTTTCTCCCCTTAACTATGCTTGGCGAAAGGGCCATTATCCTTAGGCGGTCACTGTATGAGGCGTTCATAAAACTGCTGGAGGAAAAACTTGGAACGGGCTACGCGGCAATGCTGTACCATATCGGGTTTGAAATGGGGAAGCAGGCCTTTAACAGTCATAAACTTATAGCTGGCGACGACGCTTACAAGCTAGCCAAGGTCAGAGAGGCCTTTTTCTCCCAGGTAGGTTTTGGGCGGCTTGAAATAGTTCATTTAGACGACAGAGGCCTTGCCGTCGCCAGGGTCTACGACTGTTTTGAATGCGAGCTTTTCAAAGGGCTCGGCAGGCCAGCCAGCAACCTTGTAAGAGGGATTATGGCCGGCTGGTTCAGTAACCTATTTCAGGAGGAAATGTTCGCTGAAGAAAGGAAATGCATAGCTGCAGGCGACCCATATTGCGAGTTCACAATAAGAAAAAGAAAAACTTAGGGAGGCTGGTACTGGCCACACTATGGGTTTCATATTTGACTCTTTATTTGAACAGACGGAACGTGTCCGTAATCCTGCCTAGTTTAAGGGAATGGGGGTTAAGCTACTCCGAGGCTGGGCTACTCGTCTCAGCGTTTTTCGCGGCGTATGCCGCTATGCAGGTGCCCGCTGGCTGGCTAGCCGATGTAAAGGGTGGTAGGCTAGCCGTCCTCTGCGGCAACACCGTGGCTATGTTAGCCAGCATAGCGTCTGGCCTATCTCCGTCGTACGCCGTGTTGCTCGCTTCAAGATTCCTGTGTGGCGCTGGACAGGGCCTTGTCTGGCCTGCTAGTTCGAAGCTTGTCGCAGGCTGGTTTCCTAAGAATGCTAGAGGGGCCGCTATGGGTCTTTTAACGTCGTCGGTGGCTATCGGATCCTTTCTAGCATTGGTACTGGCCGGCGTGGTCCTTGAACGGATGGGTTGGCAGATGACGTTCATAGTCCCCGCGGTGATACTTGCGGGCGCCACCCTCCTGATACTGCTTAATGTTAGGGATCCTCAGGAGGACGGAGGAAGCGGGAAGGTGAGGAGGCGGGGTTTTCGGAGCCAGCTGATCGCCGTTCTAGGAAGTAAGGCCGTTAAATATACGGCTGTCGGCTACTTCCTATGGAAGTTCTCGTTTGAAGGGATGAGCTACTGGCTTCCCTCATACTTCATGGAGACCTATTCAGTTCCTCCCGGTTTAACAGGCTTTCTATCAGGTGTAATTCTTTTAACAGGTGTTTTCACGATGCCTTTAGGCGGTTGGCTATCCGACAGGCTTGGAAACAGGGCCTTAGTTATAATGGCTTCTCTAGCCGTTTCAGGCGTCCTGCTGTCAATGGCGCCGTATGTTCATGGCTGGCTGGAGGCCCTGGTTCTCCTCGCAGCCGCAGCTCTCGTACTGCAGCTTTCAGAAGGAGTGTACTTCGTGATCCCGATGGATGATCTAAGCGAAGCTGCTGGGACAAGCGTTGGAGTAATAAACCTCGGTGGGCAGCTTGGGACAATGCTGGCTCCGTGGATAGCTGGCATGTTGCTAGATGTCTGGCAGAACTATACTCCTGTGTTAACAATGTTTGCCGCTGCGGCTTTGCTAGGCATGATCCCGCTAATTCCCGTATTACATACAGTGAATGTGAGAAGGCGGCAGGCTAATCCTTAAAGAATTCATGCTTTAAACATAGATCGGTGGCTAGAATTGGAGGTCAGGGCTCTGAGAAAGCATGAGAAGGAGGAACTTATAGATCTCAAGTCAAAGGTCTTCTCCACGTACTTCGATAAGGCTAGGTTTTTCAAAGCTATGACAGAGGAGGATCCCTATTATATTGATGAGCTGAGCAGGGTAGCGGTGGTTAACGGCAGGATAGTCAGTAACGTCCGGATTGTAAGCCGTGAAATGAACGTACGCGGAGTCTTAGTACCTATGGCTGGCATAGCTGATGTATGCACACACCCGGATTATCGGGGCCGCGGACTGGCGACAAGCTTGCTCAGAGACGCTATAAGGTACATGGAGAGACATGGCTTCCTCGTCTCGATGCTCTTCACGGGGATACAAGGCTTCTACAGGAGGCTCGGCTGGGAAGTCGCCGTACCCAGATATAATGTGAGAATATCTGTTGATGGGCTCAGAGACGGCTTAGAGCGGTTTAAGATGGCTGGGGACGCGTGGACAGCTGAGGTTTTCTCCGAGGATCATCTTAACCAGGTCATGGAGGTTTATAGTGAGGAAAACGTTGAAAGAACCGGTACCGTGGCCAGAAGCCGAGAGTACTGGGTCAGGTTTATATTTAGAAGAATTAGAAGGCTTGGAAGAGAGTTGCCGGGCGGCTTCCTAGTGGCTCTGAAGGACGGCCGTGTAGATGCCTACGTCTTTTTAAACAGTAGTTTAAGGATCGTTGAGGCGGGAGCGAGACGTGGCTGTGAAGCCGCCTATATTTCGTTGCTGAGACGAATCGTCGAGCTTGCTGAATGGAAGGGGGCTAGGGAGATAGATGCTTTCCTACCGCCTGACCATGGCCTGGCGAGGCTTATAGCCTACATGAATGGAACCCTTTCAGTGCAGCCGTCAGGGATTATGGTTAAGGTGGTTGACGGCGGCAGGCTTATCGAGAAGCTTCTGCCAGCCCTGGAGAGGCGTTCAACTGGTCTCTCTGGAAGCGTAGAAATCAGGGGCGAGGGTTTCAGGGTTACTGTTTCTGCTGGCGACGGCCTATCCCTGGGCGGAGAGGCTGAGGACTACGTTGAAATGGATAATCTACGGTTGGCTCAGCTGGTGATGGGTTACAGGAGCGTGCTTGAGATGGCGGCGCTCGGAGAGGTCAGGTATTCGTCGGCTAGGGCCATTGAATTTATAGACAGAATAATGCCAGCTGAATGGGGACATATATGGCCTGTTGACTCGTTCTAAAACTGTAGAGTAAAATACGGGTGGGTGTGCGGTGTTGGACGTGTTGAAGGAGTTTCCCCAGGTTAAGAGCATGGTATATCTGAACACGGCTGGGGAGGGACTTATTCCCCGTAGAGCCGTTAAACGCCTGTACTCGGTGATCGAGAGAATCGCCGTGTACGAGGTATCGGATGAGGAGGTCGTGGAGCTCATGGACGAGCTTCGCTCAGAGGCTGCAAGGCTTATAGGGGCTAGAAGCGAGGAGGTCGGGCTTACGACGAACACTACAACGGGGTTAAAGACTGCTTTAAGTTTAATAGAGCTTAGAAAGGGGGATAACGTTGTCAGCTTCGACCTCGAATTCCCGACGGTCGGCGCGGTAACGGTTTCCCGATGCAGAAAGGCGGGCTGTGAGGTCAGGGTTGTAAGAAATAGGAATGGCACCTACAGCCTAGATGACATAGAGAAGAAAGTTGACGCAAATACTAAGGCTATTATCCTAAGCAGTGTTGAATGGGTCAACGGTTATAGGTTCGACCTTAAGGCTGTCGCTGAAATAGCTGAGAAAGTGGGAGCACACCTGGTCGTCGATGCTGTGCAACACGTAGGATCAGTAAGCCTCGACGTACACCGGGAGAAGGTGGACTTTCTGTCGGCTGGCGGGGAGAAATGGATGTTGTCACCGCTGGTCGGCTGCGGCATCTTATATGTCAGGAAGGATCTAATTGAAAAATACGAGCCTCCAGTATACGGTCTGATGAACCTAGACGAGCCAGAGGAAGGCTGGGGGGAGTGGTGGGCTAACCCCGGGAAAAATCCCTGGCGGATTCCTAAACCCGCTGGGAGCGCTGTAAGATACGAGTGGGGAGGCACTCCCCCCTTACTTGGCATCGTCGTTTTACTTGAATCTGTAAAGCTTCTCAACGAGGTAGGGGTCCAGAAGATAGAACGGAACAATCTAGGGCTTAAGGAATACTTGGTTGAGAGGATCACAGACCTCGGAGGGAGAATAGTCTCGTTCGTGGAAGACAGGAGGAACTGGTCCAGTATAACGACGTTCAGGCTGAGCGAGAGCTTTGAGGAAGACCGTAGGATAGTGAAGGAGCTAAGGAGGAAAAAGATAGTGGTAGCCGCCAGAGGGTCTACGGGCATATCAGGGATAAGGGTTTCCCCACACATCTATAATACTCTGGAAGACATAGACCTACTCATATCTCAGTTGAAGGAGCTGCAAAAATATTAAAAAATATGATGAAAACGCTGGTTCCGCCTAGTGCTCTCTAAAGAACCTTGCAGAGCACGAGACGCATGGATCGTATGCCCTGATGAGTTTTTCAATCTCTAGCTCTAAGTCCTCAACGCCCTCATCCAGTAGCTTCTTAACATATGCCTCGGCGTCAGTCTCCATGGACTTGTAGTTCTGGGCTGTCGGCGTTATCATATTCGCTACTTCGACGCGGCCTTTATCATTCAGCTTGTAGTGATGTATCAATAGACCGCGTGGAGCCTCTGTGGCGGCGACGCCGTCTCCTTTCCTAATCCTGAACGCTACTGTGCGCTGGCTAACGCCTGTTTCCAGCAGGTCTTCGGATAGCCTTCTTATCTCCTCGGCAAAATGCACTATTTCCAGGGCCTGCGCCTTATTGTTGTCAAACGGTGAATTGCTCGGGAACTCTAAGTCATATTTCTTAGCCAACTCCTTTGCTGTATCCGATAATGCTCCATAGTTGATGTTCAGCCTTGATAAGGCGCCCACCATGTATTCCCTGTCGTTGAACAGGTAGTGTCTAGCCATAGAGTAGCTCTCCGTGACATATCTAAGGTTGGAGTCGTAGTCCTCCGGGCTGAAAACGATGCCTGAGGACGACGCTATATATCCCCTAAGCAGGGGGAGACCGCTCCTATTGTAAAGTGCAATATACGTTTTTTCACGGCTAAACTCAGGCATATCCAGCGAAAGTAGGGGTTCAACGATATCTACTGATAAGCCTTCTATTTCCCTGGCTAGCCTAGCTACTCTTTCAAGCTCCTGTCTCGAGGGCAGTCTGCTAAAACCACCTACTATAGGCGTAACCGGATGCACAGCTCTTCCACCTATTATCTCAGTCAGCATATTGGCGAGCTTTTTAACCCTGAACACTAACCTGACGAGGTCTCCATGGCTGGCGGCCAGATCCATCACGCTGTCATGTCCAAGGAAGTCCGGGAGGACAAAAAGGTGGAGATGCAATATATGGCTCTGTATATGGCCACCTATGACCACCAGCTTACGCAAGGCTTCAAGATCCTCTGGGAGCTCAATGCCGAACGCTGCCTCTAATGCTTGGACAGCCGTCACTCTGTGAATAGCCTGGCAGACCCCGCACATCCTAGACGCTATGTCAGGGATTTCGGAGAACCTTCTTCCTATAAGGAGCCTCTCCAGAAGCCTGGTGCCCTCAAGGGCCTCAGCCCTAGCCTTGACATCCCCGTCATGCACCACAACGGTGAAGTTCATGTGTCCCTCAATCCTAACTATTTCATGTAACTCAACGGTTTTAGCCATTATTTCCTCACCCCCGTAGCCACCTTGATTTTCCAAAGATAGTCCGGGATCTCGATCCCCTTTTCCCTGAAGATATCTATCAGCGACTCTATGTTGGCGTCCTCCGCCAGGCCGCGACAGCCAAAGCACCCCCTTCCAGCCGTTGGACAGACAGCCTGGCAACCACCTCTTGTGATCGGGCCTAGGCAGAGCATCCCCTTGTCTAGAAGACAGGCGTTCTCTCTAAGTATACACTCTGCGCAGATATTGTAGGTCTTAGGCCTATACTCCTTGCCTACAAGTATGCTTCTGAAAAGCTCTAGAACATCATCCTTTGCAACCGGGCATCCATAGACGTAGTAGTCGACAGCCACGTATTTGTCCAAAGGGTCCGATCTAAAGCTCTTCACGCCTCTCGGAAGAAACATCTTAATCTCGTCAACACCGAAGTCCTTCACTATAAATTTCCCGCCGTAGCAGGCGCAATCCCCGAAGGCGACGAGAACGTCGCTCCTCTCCCTTATCTCGCGAAGCTTTTCCCTTTCCCGGTCGCTCATCACCGAGCCCTCGACGATGGCTACGTCCAGCCGACCCCCACGGTCTTTGACGCCCAGTATCCTGCAGTCCGCCACCACAAGCCTGCTGAGGATGTCGAGGATCTGGTCCTCAAGGTTAAGTACCTGCACCAGACATCCCTCGCAGGAGGACAGGCTGAATATACCGACCCTCAACTTGGGCATTCATAATCCACCTCAGACCGCATGTTCTAGAAAAGACTCAACTTCCTGATAGGTAAAAACCGGCCCGTCTTTACAGACAAAACGGCCGCTCACCATGCAGTGGCCGCAGAACCCCATACCACACTTCATGAGCCTTTCAAGCGAGAACACTATCCTATCACTGGGATAGCCCATCTCAACCAGTTTACGCGTAGCGAAATGCATCATTATAGGCGGCCCGCACTGCAGAGCATAGGTCTCCTTGGGGTCTAGCTTAACCTCGTCCAATAGTTTAGTTACGACGCCGGTTCGCCCCCGCCATTCGGCGTCGCCGACGTCCACAGTTACACGGACATCTATCGTCCTCCCCCATTTCTCCAGGCCTGAAGCAGATGTATTCTATAAGAGGTCTGAGAGGGGCTATCCCTATCCCTCCAGCTATTAACACCAGGTTCTCCCCCTTCAGTTTCTGAAGAGGCCATCCATTGCCGAAGGAACCCCTAACGCCGACGACGTCTCCTATGGAAGCGTTAAACAGGGCCTTGGTGACCACGCCCATGCGCCGAACAGTGATCTCCAAGCTATCCTTCTTTAAGGGCGAGGAGGATATCGAGAAGGGGGCTTCACCGTATCCGAACACTGTTAACTCTATGAACTGGCCCGGCGTGAACTCCATGCTTCCTTCAAGCGACAATCTGTAAGTCCTTATGTTCGGGGCTTCCTCCCTGACATGCGTAACCTTAGCAATCCTAGGCAGATACGGGTTCCTCATCTAACGGCCACCTCCTGAGCAAGGTTTAAAGCTCGGGAGACGGCTTCCCTTATGTCTATACTTGCCGGGCAGACCTCTATGCATCGGCCGCAGCCGACGCATGACACATTCCCGATCTCGTCTATTGAGTAACAGTACTTGTGGTAGATCCTCTGCTTGAGTCTGGAAGGTCTCTCCTTTCTAAAGACCTCGCCGTTTGCAACCCTTGTGAAGCTGAGGAAATGGCAGGAATCCCATACCCTAATCCTTTTACCAACCTTACCATCGAAGCTAGATACGTCATAGACGTCGAAGCATCTACACGTTGGGCAGACGAAGTTGCATTTACCGCGTGAAAGACATTGGCGGCCATATTCCCTCCACAGGTCGGCCTGGAAAACCTCCTTTAGCTTACCGTTTATCCTGGTTAGGTCAGGTAGACCCTGTTCACGTATCTTAGACTCGACTGCAGCCAATAGCTTGTCTCTCTCCTCAATCTCTCTCTTCCCGGCGTTCGTGAAGAGATCCAGGTTGAGTTTGACGAGCCTAAGGCCTTTATCGCTGCCGACCTCAACCAGGTATTTATCGCCTAGATCAGTAAACAGTAGGTCGTATCCGTCCTCAATATATGGGCCGCTGCCAGTGTAGGCGCAGAAACATTAGTCCTCCGGCTCGTTGCATGTAAGCCCGATTATGACCGTCGTGCGCCGTCTAGCCTCATAGTAGGGATCGTTGTACTCTCCCATGAACACTTTATCGAGGCATTTTAGACTGGCTATGTCGCAGGGTCTAACCCCTATAAGTATTCTTCTTCCTTCCTCGACAACCTCCAGCCAGTCGTATAGCCTTACCTCGTCATCAGTCTTCTCATAGGTAAACAGCACCTCTTTTTCCGGGAAGAAAAACCGTTTAGGCGGCAGTACGGTGTGCCCACGGTATTCCAAGTCTAGCTCCTCTGGGCCTGAAACCCTTTTAAACAGAACTTGTCCCTCGGTGCTGACGGGGCCTATTACCTGGAAGCTGTCAAGCAGGCGCTGCAGAAGCTCCGTTACGTCGTCCTTTGATATAGTTAATGTTTCCTTCATCTAAAACACCGTTATTCATATTGATTTTTCACTCTTATAGGTTTACTGGCAACCATTATTTTCTATTTTAGCCTTTTAACTTTTACTATAAGGCAAGAAACGTTTAACTTATAGGTTTAGAGCAAGACAGAAATTATAGGGGTTTCTTTAAAAAATTAGTTTATTTAAACAGTGCTTACTCAATGCCAAAAGTCTTTAGAACGCCGCTGCGCTCAACAGCTTTAACAATAGGGACGGCTATGACTACCGAGACAAGCGTCTGGCCGAACACGTCCCTTACCAGCGAGACGACAGCGGGGGCAAGCCCTTTCACAAATATGTTAACGGCGAAATACGTCAGCGACATGGCTACGCCTGAGGAAAATATTATTACTGTCTGAAGCCATGTAGGCTTTCCTCTACCGAGCCCGGCTATTAAGCCCTGAATGCCGTGGGCTAAAGGCGTCACATACCACCTAGGGTATCCCGTCACTAGATCCACTATGACGGGGCCTATCAGTCCGACAGGTAGCCCAGCTCTAAAGCCGAAAACCAGTGCTGCTATGTATATAGCTGAATCCCCGACATGGGTGTACCCACCTGTTGGAGAGGGAACCCTTGTGAAGTAAGTGAGGACCGCCGAGAGAGCCGAGAACACTGAGACGGCCGCAACCATCACTGATATCCGCATGCTTGCTCACCTGCTGGTTGAAAGAAAGGCCAGGAATATAAGCTAGTATTAAAGTTTCAGTAGCGTGTTCCTCTGTTGCCGGATACCGGTTAATTTTAAGCTAAATTTATCTTTCAGGCGAAAACTATGATATGGAGGAGGTAGCGGGTAATGGATTTGGAGGAGAAAATAAACCTTGTTAAAGGCGTTGCCGAGGAAATAATACTTGAGGACGAGCTCAGAGCCCTTTTCGAGACTAAGGATAACCCGACGGCCTACGACGGCTTCGAGCCCTCTGGGCTTGCGCATCTCCCCCTCGGAGTTTACAGGCCGCTTCTACTGCGTGACCTTATGAAGGCCGGGATACGTTTCAAGCTGCTTCTAGCAGATTCCTTCGCCTGGATAAACAACAAAATGGGGGGAGACCTCGAGAAGATAAGGATGGCTGGCCGCTACTACCTCGAGGTATGGCGCGCAGCTGGCGTCGACATGAGCAAGGTGGAAGTTCTCTGGCATAAAGACTTCTTCGACGACCCTGAATACTGGAGAAAGGTAATACTGATAGCTAAGGCCCATACGCTTAAAAGGACTAGGCGGGCCCTGACTATAGCTGGCAGAATAGGGCATGAGGAACAGCCAACAGCTTTCTTCTTCTACCCGTCAATGCAGGCTGCCGACATATTCCATATGAAGGTAGACATATGTCAGCTTGGCCTCGACCAGCGGAAGGTGAACATATTGGCCAGGGAGGTCGCCCATAAACGAGTAGGAAACCAGCCGCTCTACAAGGTGTTCGGCTATGAGGGGCATGGCTACAACGGCAAACCCATATTGATCCACCACCATATACTGCCGAGCCTTAAACCGCCCGAGACCGTGGAGGAGGGGTATGATGAAAACCCGCTGTATAACAGGGCTATAGCTGTTAAGATGTCTAAGTCCAAGCCTGAAACCTGCATATTTATACATGACCCGCCCGAGGCAGTAAAGAGAAAGATCCTTAACGCCTACTGCCCAGCCAAGGTTGTTGAGGGAAACCCCGTACTAGACTATGTCAAGGAGATAATTTTCAGGGCGTATAAAGAGTTTGAGATCGACAGACCGGCGAAATACGGCGGACCCATAACATACTACAGCTACTCCGAGCTGGAGAAAGACTTTAGAGAGGGAAAACTCCACCCCCTCGACCTAAAGAACGCCGTAGCGGAATACTTAAACAGTCTCATAGAGCCCATAAGAAGACACTTCGAAAAAGACCCTGAGGCCCGAAGACTCTACGAGTTCGTCAGCAAAACAAGAGTAACTAGATAGCTAGAGCTTACTAGGTGAAGCGCTTTCCCTAAGCCGTCTAAATCATTCTTCAAGCTTTGACTCACGTAATATCTTCTCGGGAAGTGACTCGTCCTCAAGCCTTCTAGCTAGCGGCCTCGTCAGCGTTAGACCCACGCCGTCCACTATATCGATTTCCCAGGCCCTGAGGTCATGCGGTGTCTGCCGCATCTTCTCAACTATTATGTAGCGTATCAGCCTTCCTCTGCGGATCAAGCGTTTAAAATGTATAATGCCGTCGGCTATGTGCTCAACACCCCAGCCGAAGGCGCTACCCGTGGTTATGGCGTACTGGGATGTAGCGTATATCGTAAACCGCCACTTGTTTAGAACCCGCTTAACAAGGTAGCTCTGCTCCCTCGCCCTGACCGGGGCTCTAAGCCAGAAAGTGCTAAGTGAATCGATAACTAGCCTACTTGTTTCCCTGCCAAGCCTCTTTTTAGCCTCTATAACTTTCTGAAGCATCTCATCTATCACAACATCTTTCAGGCTCCATTCATCCTCTCTCTCCTTCATCAAGGCATCTATAACCACCAGCCTATCCTTCTCGATAGCCGTCCGGAAATCCATCCTGAACTGCGCAGCCTGCCTAATTATGCTCTCTCTACTCTCCTCCGTTGTAACATAGACGCAGTTCTCCCCAGCCACGAGGCCGGCCCACACGAAGTGTAGACAGGCTATCGTCTTACCCGTACCCGGCATCCCGGTTAAAGCGACAAAGAAGCCCTCAGGTATTCCGCCAGCCAATATCTCGTCAAGCCTACGTATCCCAGTTGATAACCTATGCATCATTATTACTCATTAGACCCCGTATATTTTAAACTGTCCGCCGTATCCTGGCCAGCCGCCCTGACGGACACTGGGTGCTGCAAACTTACCGTCTTCGTTCAGCACGACGTACCAGAAAAACCTCGGTGTGTAAGTATAGCTCCCAGGCAACCTAACATGCTCGACATAGAGGGATACGAGGATACCGGCTTTCCTGCTATATTTCTTTTTAAGCCGCATTAAACGGCTCAGCATCACGGCAGCGTCAGACTCGGTCAACGGTCTCTCCAGCAGCATGGTCATGACCACGGCCTCGATGCCGCCGAGATCAACTATGTAATCGGGCCTACCGTAAAGGGATATTGAGTCTCCAGCCCAGCGGGAGGGCCTGACGTCAAGAGTCTCGAAAAGTATTTTTTCAAACAGGTCCGGAGCGAGGATCAGCCTCAAATACGTATCAGCCTGCGCACCTCTTAACGGAGAGTACTGTAGGTAGGAGAGGGCTCCTCCCCCGTTTCGTGATATAACCGTGCGCCTAGGCAGGACGTCCTCCAGCCTCAGTAGCTCGGCTCGTTTAACCGATATTGTCTCAAGAGTATGCGACACCTTTGACAACCCAAATCCTGTCCCGGAGACGATGAACAGCAGTATAGAGTCCTCAGTGAAGCCGCTGGCCTGGAAAAGCGGGATGGCCGCGGCGACGTAGCCCCTTTCCCCGAACAGTATCGATCCGTCAGCCGTGAAGGCGAGGGTCGCGCCGTCCATATTTATAACTACTCTATCTCTGTCGACGGCAACCTTACCCGGGTCCATCACGTGCTCGTTATCCATTAAACGGAGAGCCAGCCTACCCGGGGGTATCAGGCTAACCCCGAGAACCCTAGCAAGCCTAGACCTGGCGTTAAAGCTTTCAACAATGCTCTCCAATCTGTCCAAACCAGACCCCCAGGATATCTTACCTTCCGCTAATTAAAAGCGTATTGGAGGCACAGAAGGATGGAAGGATCCTAAACATGGCTAATCCTGCTAAGCCCCCCAGCCACGGTTTAGCGTAAAGCTACTTATTGAAAGCCCCGATGAAAATTGTAAACTGCTGGGAGAGTCAGCGGCCGGAGGGCTCGGGAGCGACGCGCCTCGCGGCGGCCATCATGAGAAAGGCTATTACAGCCATAGCTACAGCTATAGCGATGCCTATAACCACGAGCTGTGTCGAGTAGGGTCCCCAGCCGACCACTATAGGTATAGGGCCTATAAATATGATCACCGAGCCGCTTGACACGCCTGCGGCCTGGCTTAAACCGCTGAAAGCGACAAGTAACATGCCGAGCAACAGCACTATCATACCAGCCACCATAATTCTCGCCTCAACAGGCATCCCCATACGGCCTCACCCCCAGGCTAGATCCACGCGAGAACCACAAGCA
>CAYSTQ010000013.1:0-14511 GCA_964433855.1 uncultured Thermoproteales archaeon | reverse complement strand
AACCACGTGAAGCTTATTAACATGGCTTTTAAGGTTAAAGAAGAAACCTTATGACAGATTTAGCTCGAATAGAGGGCCAGATAGGATTACCACTCACTTTAGTTAAAGAGGGCGCAGCTGTAGTTGCCGTGCCTGATTTGAATTTAGCCGTTTCTAAAAAAAGGATTGAGCCAGCATGGCTACCTGTTTTCTATAATCCGGTAATGAAAATCTCTAGAGATATTGACACGCTGTTTTTATCGATGACGCGTCCGGGTATCACGTTCTGTGAACCTCTCTGCGCGACGGGCATTAGGAGTATTAGATATATTTTAGAAACCGACAATATAGATAAGGCGGTTCTTTGCGACAAGAACTACTTAGCAAGCAGACTGACATGGTTCAACGTTAGTTTAAATTTAGATTTCTACAAAAGGAAAAAAGTTAAGGTTGTCCATGGAGATGCTAATTTGTTGTTACGTAAGAAGGTTTATTCTAAGGAATTCTTCGACGTTATAGATCTAGATCCGTTCGGTTCACCAGCGCCTTTTTTAGAATCAGCCATATCCGCCCTGAAAAATCAAGGCATCTTAATGGCTACAGCTACGGATTTAGGACCTTTAACGGGAATTAACCCTAGGGCGTGTATACGTAAATATTTCTCTAATCCCCTTAGAACAAGCTATTCAAGAGAGCTTGGAGCACGCATACTTATAGGATTTATATGCAGGATTGCTGCGCGAAATAATGTAGGAATAGAGCCGCTGCTTACGTATTCTTCTAGACACTTCATACGTGTCATTGTAAAGACTGTTAGAAAAGTTAGCGCCTCCGATAAATCCCTCGAGAATATAGGGGTTTGTCTTCATTGCTATAACTGTGGCTATAGGAGACTTGAAAGAGAATTTTTACCTAAAATCTCGCGGTGCCCTATATGTAATGAGCCATTAAGCTATGCTGGTCCTTTATGGATAGGCAATATTCAAAGTCGACCACATATAGAAGAATTATTGGCGATCTCTAGTAGATCTCCCTGGAGATATTCTAAAGAGGCAATATCGCTTATACAGATATTAGCGGCCGAGGCGGGTCTTCCTCCATTATTTGTTACTGTTGATGAGATTTCAAAAATGCTGCGGGCTAGAGAAATTTCACCTGATAAATTAATTAGTGTACTTGTTAAAGAAGGGTACAAGGCTTCTAGGACTCATTTTAATAGAAAAGGCGTTCGTACAGATGCACCTTTTTCAACAGTTATTAAGTTGGCAAAGTCGACAATGAATTGACTTCCTGTTATCGAAAACTTCCAGGGAAGGTTTTAATCTTAGAATTATTCTATATATGTCGTGGACTGCGTTATATTGATTACAGGCATGCCTGGATCTGGCAAGTCGTTAATTAGGAAGGCTGCTGAGAGATTAAATCTGCCAGTTGTCTCCATGGGCGACATAGTCCGTGAACGGGCTATTCTAGAGGGCGTTTCATTAACGCCTGAAAGCCTAGGTAGACTGGCAGTGGATTTACGGGATAAATATGGTGATGACATTATCGCTAAGTTAACTATCGATAAGATTTTGAAGGATGGACTAAACAGGTTGAAAGTGGTTGTTATAGAAGGCGTTAGAAGCTGGAGCGAGGTAGAATCATTCCAGAGAGCTTTTGGAAGAACCGTGATAGTGGCTGTACATGCGCCTCGAAAGGTTAGATTTAAAAGATTAGTTGTTAGAAAGCGCCGTGATGACCCCCGTAACTGGAAGGAGTTTGAGGAGCGTGATGAACGAGAACTGGAATGGGGTATTGGAAAAGTTATAGCCTTTTCTGACTACATAATACTAAATTATGAGCATAAAAACATTGAGGAAGTGATACGGGAAGCCGAAGATCTTATTAGGAGTATAGTGAAAGAAGGGTGTTAGAATGCTTGAGATAGAGGTTTTCGTCGAGGTCAGACTTACTGAGGACATTGAAAAGGTTAAGCGATGCGTACTGAACTTTATAGATCCAGAAGAGATATATGTAGAAACATATGGTGATATGAGCAGAATTGTTGCTCGAGCTCGTGGAGCTAGATCCCTAGACAAACTCTATTATGCCTTAAGAAGACAACGTATACTTGACGCAGCTAGAACGCATCTTAGACAGGGGGTTGTCGGGGACAGTATAGTTTTTCATCTTCATAAACAGGCTGCTTATGTAGGAGCAGTATCCTTCTGTACGGTTCCCGAGAAAGAAAGCCCGCTTGGTTCCATAATGTTTATGATAAGGACCGACTCTCCTAAACAGTTTATAGACTGGCTTACACCTAGAACTGTTGACGGCAAACCTGTCCGAGAGGCTGATCCCCCAGACCCCTAGCTATGTTTTATAATAATTATTTCATCGTCTCTTGCTACTTTCACATTAGGAAATATTTTTCTAGCACTGGCCAAAAAACTATCCTCATCCACTATTCTTGGGCTTATATGTGTTAAATATAACTTTTTTACACCGGCTTTTTTAGCTATTTGACAGGCTTTACTGGGTGTAGTATGCCCCAGTTCAAAAACCTTTGAAGCGAGATTATCCGGTAGTGTAGCTTCATGAATTAACAAATCCGCTTTTTCTGCTATTTTGACCATCTTGCTTGAGGGCGCTGTATCTCCACTATATACTATTTTTATGCCAGGTCTGGGCTCAGATAGAACATCTTCAGGCCTTATTACTCTACCATCAATACTTACCGGCTGTCCTTTTTGAAGAGTTTTCCAAAGCGGCCCTCTAGGTATGCCTAGAGCTAAGGCTTTCTTCACGTTAAATCTTCCCGGTCTAGGTTTCTCGTTAAACGAAAATATTAGAGAGGGGATGACGTGTTCCCCCCAATAAGCCTCAACAAAATATTCTTCTTCATCTAAAAAACAGCCTTCATGCCTTATTTCAAAGATCTCTATTTTAAAAGATGGTTTGTAGAGAGTCGTATAGAATATTGAGGAAAGAAATAATTTGATTCCCGGTGGACCAAAAATCTGAATTGGTTTATCCCTCCCCATCATGGAAAACGTCATTATTAACCCGGGTAAGCCAAGCACATGATCACCATGCATGTGAGTTATGAATATCTTTGTTGGTTTATTCACGCCGAGTTTACTTTTTATAAAAGCATACTGAGCGCCTTCGCCGCAGTCGAATACGAAAATTTCTCCTTTCCGTCTCATCACTATCAGAGGTAGTCTCCTTTTAGACCCTGGTACGCTGCCACCAGTCCCTAAAAAGAAAACTTCAATCATTTCTAGCCACCTCCACTATTCTAGTTAAATTCTTATGTACAATAATATGATATTTTTCTATTATTGTAAAATTATTTTGTTGGATTAAATCATCCACAAGTACTGCAGCAGGATGCATAAATACTAGGAAACCTTCCTTTACCAAAACATCTTTAGCTAAATACAGCAAATTACTTATTATTTTCCGCGGATCGCGTCCATGCGTGGAGGCTGACCTTCCATAGGGAGGATCTGTTACGACAGAATCAAACGCAGTTGGTCTAAACCATAAATTTGTTACGTCTCCCAGTATCAGGTCTGTATAAGAAAGTAGATTATAATATTCAAGATTTCGCCTACAACCATTAATTATTTTGTCCTCTATATCTATTCCAATAGCAGTACACCCTATTTCCGCGGCTTCTATCAATATACCGCCTGCCCCTACGAAAGGATCTAAAAGCAGATTTCCTCTACGACATCTAGATAAATTAACAAGTATTCTAGCAGTTATAGCGTCAAGTGTTGATGGATGGAAAAACGGCCGGTTACGAGGTCTTCTAGATCCATAATATCCTTTAGGCCGCTGAACTGCTAAGACTCCAACTGCGGCTAAGTTGCTCGTTATTAATACCTGAACTGTCACATCAGGGTTTTTTAGTTTAACAACAGCATTGCTGGCCTTTTTTATTATTGTCCCAAGTCTCCGTTCAAGTTCCATGGAATTTACAGAGTCTGATATTACTCCGCTTTTTTTAACTCTGACAGCAAATGTTTTATCGATTAGAAACCCCCAATCTATTTTCTTAATAGCCCTTACCAGATCCTTTAACTCACAAAAAGATAATTCTTTTATTACCAAATGCGTGGCGGCCAGTCTTGAAAAGGCTTTTATAGCATCGGTCTCAGCCGAAATTCTCACTAATTGCCCGTACACGCCGATTATCTTATACCTAATTTTTTCTGCTTCTAATACCCCTTTAATCTCTGCAACGGCTAAATTAGGAAACTTGCCAGATACTAAAGCCGTATAAATCTGTGTCATAAGCTTCCCCTTGAACACTACTAAACATGCTCAAATCTTTCCTTAACGACCAGCGCTGTAGCAACCAGTATGGAAATCATGACTGACGCAAACGCCCAATATATTAAATAGGTGACGTCCCCCTTACCTAACATCATTTCGGCCGCTTCTACTAGTACTTGTCTAAACGGTATTAGGAAAGCAAATATGGATAGATCTTTCCATTCAAGGCCTTTTCCGTTAACTATTTTGTTTGCTATTCGGCCTCCTATCAGAAATAGCAAGGCGATTATCATCATGTCTGCCACGTTAAGTGCCTGTCCTATATCAGTTAACAGTAGGAACCCTACGTATTCCCCTATATTCTGCGACTTAAGGAGCAATATATTCTGTATTCCAAAGACTAAACCTACTAAAAATATTATGAAGGCCGCTGCCACGGACACGATGGATATTGGCGAATACGTTCTTAACTTATTCAGTTTTTCATCTAAGGCAAAACCTTTGAAAACAAGTATCAGGCCTAAAACTCCCATTAATGTCAAACCAATGTATTGAACTAGGTTCAGAGTATCTAAAATAGTATATAGCAACATGAAAAGTCCTGGTATTCCAAGTGAATACTTTCTGTATTTCTCGTCTTCTATAAGTTTTTTAGCATATCCTGTGAATAGTACGAATGTTTCCTCCATGCTTCTAGACTGCTGCACAACAACCCTTCTTACAGATATAACCGGTATTCTTGAGGATACTATCGGTAATACTTGTTCATCAGTAGGTCCGTCGGAAACAAGGATCACACCGTCAGGCTTAACTCTATTCAGCACGAGGTCTAGCTCTGAAAGTATCTTCATATCAGCCTCAACACCTTCCCCTGGTAATCCGGCTACTACGGCAACTTCACATTTGTTTTCTCCAATAGCTTCCCTCATCTGGTCGTACATTTTTACGGCAGCAAAAAGCGCGTTTGCATCTGAATCTTCCGGCTTAACTACGGCAAACTTAACGGCTACGTTTAACACATCACTACGGCCTATTATTGGGGTTTGTATACCGGTAACTTGTTCTATGTCATCATCCCTATCAACACATAACACCAGTAGTTTTTCAGGTAGCCGCTTCAATTCATGCACCGCTGTATTAAGAGCCTAAATAATGTTTATTGGCCGAACTTATATTTTTATTAAGGGTCATCTTATAAAGCCGAACTCCATGAGTAACTTGAATTCATCTAAGGTTAGCGTCCCGCCTCTCTTATATTTTTCATATATTTCTTCTGCTCGTTTTCTCATCTTTTCACGCCGTTTCTCTACAACCACAGCTAATTTTGAGGCTTTAGCTAAGAATTCTAGTCGTGTTAGCTCATCTTTAATATTTCTAATTTCACTTAATAAATTAATGTATCTTTTATGGTGATCGCCAGCCTGCCCTCTAAATTCCTCTCTCTGCTGTACAAGCTCATTTATCTCAGTCTTTACGTTGCCTATTTTCTCAGATAGCTCATTTATTTCAGTATTTAATTCCTGAATTCTTATATATAAATTATTCATCTCCTTTCTAAATTTCTCAAGCATTTCTACAAGTTTCTCTAGAATAGAGGAATTTAAACCATATTTATTACGCAAATCATCGTACTCCTCAAGCATTTGTATCTTAGCTCTAAGAGTTTCTATTTTTCTAATATATTCCTCTTCTATCTCGACTGGTAATGGTGTTGTTTGATACTCCCATTCAAGTCTTTCAAGCTCTTGAACCAATATTTCTTTTTCAGGGATTCTATTATTAAGTAACGTTCTTATTTCTCGCATTTTAGAAATTATCTCTCGCCTGACAGCCCTTAATTCTGCCAGTTTATCCTTTATAGCATCCTTTTCTCTTTTTTTATTTTTAAGTTCATTCAGGAGTTGATTGCGTTCTTCTTTTAACTTTTTTAGTTTTTCAATAAGATTACTAATAATTTCTCTTTTTTCTCTTATTTTACTTGAAATTTCTTTCACTTTCAAATTTAATTCGTCTCTTTTTGCCCTTTCAGCATAAGCCTGCTCTTCAAGTTCTTGAAGTTTACTTTTTAATTCCCTTATCCGGCGTATGCATTCCTCGTATTTCAACATGGGCATCATCTGTTAAGCGATTTTTGACAACATGTGCAGCTTAGCATTTCTCTTACGCGTTGGAGGTTTCAATGATGCAAGCCCTTATAAGTTTTAATGACCCCGCTTAGATGATCATTATGTTCATTAAGATGCTTTTAAGTACTATTAAAGATAATTTATATAGAAAATTAGGAACTTAGATAAATATAATCTTCACCACCAGTATATATCTGTTGTAAAGTAATATATATTTGCTCGATATTTTCTCCCGTTAAAGCAGAGACTGGTATTATATTAAATGCCGAAATAAATTCTCTAACAGCCATAAAGATCATTTCATTTATATTTTTTAATGTTCCCTTTTCTTTTACCAAATCATTATAAAAAACATCTAGATCCTCAACCCATTCCATTATTTTGTTCACAATGCTTCGATCAATAAGATCTATTTTATTCAAAACGTTAATCTGAGGTATAGAAAGACGATAATGAGCAGACGCTGCTAACAGCATAGATGATAAAAGGCCGCTAGGCCTAATACTTAAAGCAGCATCAACTAAAAATAACATGGCTTTCCGCTCTCCCCCTAGGATGGAAACTATATATTCCCCAACTGACCTAAAAGCAAACAGCTCCATTTGCCCCGGCGTATCAAACAAAACATAGCCAGGTTTAAGATCAAGAATTTCCTCTTTTAGATGCTCTGCTTTAGACGCCAACATGTCTACAGCCGCTACTATAGCGCCATTAGGCCCTAAATCATGGTTTTCCATTAGTTCGTATGCAGTAACATAATCTCTTACGTCAACATCCGGTACGTAAGGCAATTTTTCTACCGCTGGATCTAAATTCACTTTTACTGTTTTTATCTCATTTGCCTCTAACCAATTAGCTAATGTTGAGGTTAAAACAGATTTGCCTGCTCCAGCCGTGCCAACTATAAAAACTGAGAACATCAACTTCCCCTTTCACTGCTTTTCCTTTTCATCGATCACTCTTATAGTTTTTCTCCCTCGCCTCTTACCATACGTCTTAAGCACATCCATTGCAAATTCCGCATCCATTTTGTCTATTTGATCCTGAAGACATTTTGTACCCGAGGTTTTTATCTCAAGCATGAACTCCTCTATTTTCTTACCTCTTCGCATTTCTATATCCTTGATGACCTCAGTAAACGTTTTCTCGCTAAACCCGCCAAAGTCATCTAAGCAGGGTATTCTTAACCCATATAATTTAGCCAATTCCGCCAATATTATACACGTTTCAGGGTCTCTCTCTTCAGGGCATTTACATTCGCAATGCGCTAAAGCATATTTAAGTAACTTACCTAAATCCTCTCTGTCTAGTGCAACACGAGGCATTTTCTACCTCCTAGGTTTAGGATTTAAAAACATTGGTTCGTCAAAAATTTGACGGAGTATTTCAGCAACTATTTTGGAGTGCTCATAGGGTTCTTTTTGAACTATATTTCTTAAGTTAATTATTTTCAAAGTAGCCTTGGTTTGGTTGGAAACAACAACTCCGAATATTCGGTTTATCTCCTGATGTAGATCTATCTCCTCTTCCGTCTCAAGATCTCTTCCGGGCCTAGGAACCCGTATCGTCCCTATTTCTGTCATAACGGGTTTGTCAATTTTCATATCTTTTAAACGTCTCTCTATAACATCTTTTGGATTAAATTCTAATATTACTATTACATCTGGCTTAAGCTCTTGAGCTACATCATTCGGAAGCCCCGGATAATACCCTTTTTTGGTTTTTATCGCTAGATGTGTATCTATTACAATATCACCCTTCAGTTTACCTATTTCCTTAGCCGCTTCAAGTTGAACCTGTCTGTATTCATCTAGACTTAATTTAGTTCTTATCTGATCTCTATCTTTTATACCATATTTATCTCTAGCTATCTTAAACATGTAGTCTCCGTAGTTAACTACCTTTATATCGGGCTTCTTTCTTTTTAAAAGTTGGATTATTGTTGTTTTCCCAGCCCCAGGCACGGCTACCAATACAACCTTCATTGCCTAACCACCAAGGTAACCTTTCTATTATTGCTGAAAGACACTTTTATAATATACTCTATTGGACACGTTCAACAAATCATTTTAACTCGTGATTAATTATATTAAATAATTAATTAATGTTAATGTTTATTTAATTAGATTATGATTTAAAAACATTTAGATGCTGCCAGCAACATTTATGACTTAGTGTTTAAAATCTAATTTTCAGAAATGTGTACTAAATTAAGGAGCTCAGAGATAATACTTGATACCAATTTTCTCATGTTACCGTATCAAACAGGGAAAAATATCTTCGCGATGCTGGAAGAAATGGTCTTATTTAAGCCTAATTATGTCACTATTAAAAGCGTGATCAAAGAACTGGAGAGTTTATGTAACAACGGCTCTGTAAAGGAGCAGCGTGCCGCTAATCTCGCGCTATTGATTATTAAAGAAATACCTGTAAAGGTTTTAGACGATCCTGCCGTCAAAGGAAATACAGACGATAAGATACTAAAGGTCGCTTTAATGAGAAGAGCTATAGTGGCAACCAATGACAGAGAGCTCAGGAAAAAACTACGTAAAAAAGGCGTTACAGTAATATTTTTCAGAGAGAAGGACCAACGGTTATGGCTTGAAGGAGAAATATATTAGAAGGTAGTTGTTTGAAACAGAGATAGGTTGCAGGTTTAAAGGGTGGTTATACTCATGTTTAAAATAGTGACGATTAGTGATGTGGTAAGAATTCCTCCCGGCCTCTTTGACGAATCGCTCGAAAAAGCTGCTAAAACAGTGCTTACTGAGACTTACCAGGGTCAGATAATAGAAAACATAGGGTTAGTAGTGAGTATACTGGATGTTAAAGTGTCTGACGTTGGAAAGATAATACCAGGGGATGGGGGGCTTTATCATAGGGCGGTATTTAAAGCTTTAGTTTTCATTCCAGTGCTGCATGAGGTCGTGGAGGGCGAGGTCATAACAGTTGAAGATTTCGGTCTTTTTGTTAGGATAGGCCCGCTTGAGGGATTTATACATAGATCTCAAATATACGACGACCAGTTCTCATATGATAAAGTTCAGAATGCTATGTTGGGACGTAACACTAGATATATTGTTAGAAAAGGAGATACTGTAAGAGCAAGAATCGTTGCAGTGAGCTTAAATGTGGCTCGGCTACGGGGAATCCGTGTCGGTCTGACTATGCGGCAACCATTTTTAGGGAAAATGGAATGGATAAAAAAGGAGATTTCACGGTTGAGAAAAACTGGAGGCGAAGAGAATGCCTAAAAGAGCTAGTGCTTCTCTTAAGGCTTGTAGAAATTGTCATGCTTTAGTCGCTGAAAAAGTTGATATATGTCCCATATGTGGCTCAAGAGACTTTTCTGATGATTGGAGCGGGTTGCTAATAGTTTTAAACACTGACTCTATGCTGGGAAAAGAACTCAATATATCTAAACCAGGTAGATACGCTTTGAAAGTTAGATAGATGCTGGAGGCGGTTAAAAATAAAAATGATCGCTTTCAGTGATAAGGCAAAGCTTGTTCTTAGAAAGCCCCTTGGAATAGCCATTTTTAAGGATGAGCCCGAAGCCGTTTCTGACCTAAAAATTTTAGCTAAGTGTTTTTCGCCTCCCATGATAGCTTCTGTCGGAGATATAGTGACTTTAAACGTTTGCAGAGCCTGTATTAACCCATCTGTAGCCATAGTAGATTTTAAAAGTAAGAGAAAAAATCTCAGTGTGAAAAATAGAAGAGAGCTACTATCTTTTTTTAATGAGTGTATATATGTAAGAAACCCCAGATCTACAATAACTTTTGAGGCATGGAATAAAGTACATGACGCTGTAAGACTTTATATAACCAAAAGAAGAAGAACCTTAATTATAGTTGACGGAGAGGAAGACCTGCTCACCTTAGCTGTTTCCATGGCAATACCTGAAAAAGGATTTGTGATTTATGGCCAGCCCGATGAGGCACTTATAGTGGTTATAGTTTCTAAATATATAAAAAAAGCTTTCTTAAATTTTCTTTTTAAAGACAATTTTTGAAGATACAATTTATATCTAATAATATTATCTTTAGAGATTCCAGAGCTTCAATTAAGATTATGAGCCACTTTTATATAATAGTCAATGTTCTGATTTCTCAGGGTGAATTCAATGAATCAGGCCGAGAGTTTCCAATTACACTTAGAAAAAGAACATGAGAACCCGGTGCTAGGAAGAAAAGAATTAGATTTTATAGTAATACATTCAAAATCAGGTACTCCTAGCCGTTTTGATATTAGAAAAAAGGTATCTGAAATGTTGAATACTCCAATTGATAATATTTATGTAATAAATATATATACAAAAAGTGGTCAGGGCGTAAGCAAGGCGAGGGTACACGTATATAAGGATGCAAAGCGTGGAGAGGAGATAGAAGAGGAACATATAAGAAAACGGAATATGCCTCCTGAAGAAAAGGGTGGGGAGAATGAGTAAAGTGCATAGGCTTTACGAATATGATTATAAAACTGGTAAAATTGGACTTAAAAATAAAAAATGTCCTAGATGTGGCTCAGCGATGGCTCATCATCTTAAACCCGAAGAACGCTGGCATTGCGGTAAATGTGGCTATACCGAATTTGTTCGAAGATAGGAGGTTGCCGAAATGTGGAATCTGTAATAATTGGTATTGAAAGTACAGCTCATACTTTTGGTATAGGTATAGTTGATTTAAAAGGAAAAATTGTTGCTAATCAGAACTCTGTCTATAAACCAATAGCTGGGGGAATACATCCGAGAGAGGCAGCTGAACATCATAGCAAAGTTGCAGCTAAAATATTGGATGAGGCTTTTAAAAAAGCTGGAGTTGCACCGAAAAACATTGTGGCTGTGGCTGTAGCTTTAGGACCAGGGTTAGGACCTTGCCTTAGAGTGGGAGCTACTGTCGGCCGTGCGATTGCTCATTACCTCAACGTACCTCTGATACCGGTTAATCATGCGGTTGCCCATATAGAGATCGCTAGACATATCACTAAAACCATAGACCCTCTTATCGTATATGTTTCGGGCGGTAACACTGTTATACTGGCTTTTTCAGGAGGCAGATACCGAGTATTCGGAGAGACTCTTGATATAGCCCTTGGAAACTGCATAGATGTATTCGCTAGAGAGGTTGGGTTAGGGTTTCCAGGAGTCCCCCTTGTTGAGGAGATGGCTAAACAGAGTAAGAAATTTGTACCTTTACCATACGTGGTTAAAGGACAGGATGTTTCATTTTCAGGTTTGTTGACTGCAGCGTTATCGATTTATAAAGAGAAAAAGGCTGATTTAAAGGACTTATGCTTTAGTTTGATTGAAATATGCTATGATATGTTAACAGAAGTAGCGGAACGTGCCTTGGTGCATACAGGTAAACGAGAGTTGGTTTTAACAGGTGGTGTAGCGCGAAGCCCT
The DNA here is from genome assembly GCA_964433855.1 of uncultured Thermoproteales archaeon. Lineage (GTDB taxonomy): Archaea > Thermoproteota > Thermoprotei > Thermofilales > CAYSTQ01 > CAYSTQ01. The sequence continues at coordinate 2,730 of CAYSTQ010000013.1, read as the reverse complement.
ATTTTACAGAGTAAGCTCAGAGAGATGTGTAGTAGTCATGGAATAGTATTTAAAGTGGTCCCTCCAGAACTTGCTGGAGATAACGGGGCGATGATAGCTTACACCGGGCTTTTGGCTTTTAAATGCGGGGTAACTATTCCCGTCGATAGAAGCATTATTAGGCAGCGATGGAGAATCGAGGAGGTAGATGTTCCTTGGAGAGGATCATAGGGAAAGGCGCTGAGGCTGTACTGATTCTCGATGAATGGTATGGGTTCAAAGTTGTCAGAAAAATAAGAATAAGAAAGAGATATAGACATCCACTAATGGACTTATGGCTTAGGCAAGAAAGAACTCGTATTGAAGCTCGGGTTATGGCAGAGGTAAAGAAGCTTGGTATTCATTGCCCTACACTTTTAGATGTTAACTTGGATAAGTTCGAAATAATTATGGATTTTATCCCTGGTAGTAAACTCTCAGATATTATTGATAGTTTATCAATTAACATTTTAAATAAAATATTTACTAATATAGGAAAATATCTTGCTATAATGCATGAACATGGATTAGTTCATGGAGATCTGACAACGTCAAATATAATATTAACAGCAAAAGGTTCACCATACATAATTGACTTTGGCTTAAGCGGTTTTTCTAGATCATTGGAAGATTACGGAGTAGATGTGCACTTATTTAAGAGATCTTTAGAAAGTACTCATTATAAGTTAGTTGACACTTTATTTACTAAGTTTATGGAAGGTTACAGTAAAGTTAGAGGTGAAAAGAAGGCCTATCAAGTCATAAATAAGATGAAGGAAATTAGGAGACGTGGCAGATATGTCGAAAAATCTTAAGGTTATATTTGCTACCGGGAATATACATAAATACGAGGAAGCTAGGAGTATAGCTCTCAAGCATGGGATCACTCTCATTTATCAAAAAGTTGAAAGAGTAGAGATTCAATCAGAGGATTTGGAAACCATTGCTATATTTTCGTTAGCTCAGCTTAAACCATTTCTGGGCAATTCTATTTTTATGGTGGAAGACGCCGGGCTTTTTATAGACCAACTTAATGGTTTTCCTGGCCCATATAGTTCATATGTATATCAAACCATAGGATGCAAAGGTATTATACGACTACTGAAAGGACTTCCCAGACCTCATAAAGCCGTCTTTAAGTCAATAGTAGCTTTGTACGTCCCTAAGTTAGGTATTCGTATATTTAGAGGCATAGTAGAGGGAGAGGTTATAGAATGTGAAAGAGGTAAGAAAGGGTTTGGGTTTGACCCTATATTTGTACCTTGTGAGAATGGTAGGAGAACTTTCGCTGAGATGGAGATCAAAGATAAAAATAAAATTTCACATAGAAGTAGAGCTTTCAGACAGGCTTTTTCGTTTTTGAATAATCTAAATATTTCTTGTGAAGATAATGTTTGATACTAAGGTTTATCCAAAATATAATAACTTTAGGAAATAGAATAGTTAATATATCTCTCAAGAAAAAAGATGGAAGAAGTTAAAGTGAGGTGAAGCTGCTTGAGGAAAAGCAAAGAGAAAGGTATGTCTCACTCAATGCGTCCAGCCAGAACAGGTGCTCCAACATGGGTTAGATATACGCCGGAAGAAGTAGAGAATCTTGTAATAGAACTGGCCAGGAGAGGTCATCCTCCCTCCATGATAGGAGTAATTTTACGCGACCGGTACGGCATACCCCTTGTTAAACAGGTTACAGGTAAGAAAATATTAGATATATTGAAAGAAAATGGTTTAGCTCCCGATATACCCGAGGACTTAGCTAATTTGATTAGGAGAGCTACTAGAATAAGGCGACACTTGGAAGAACACCCAAAAGATTACCATTCTAAACGCGGACTTCAGTTAATTGAATCAAAGATCCGGCGTTTAGCTAAATATTATAAGCGTAAAGGAGTTCTTCCACCTACCTGGAATTATGTTCCTGGAAAAATGGGGTTAATGTATTAGAATGACGAACAGATCTTTTAATGATCAAGTGGAGAAAGTAGCTAAAGAATTTCTAAATTGGATTAATAGTCTAGATAGGGTATTTTTAGTTACTCATTATGATGCGGACGGGCTTACAGCAGGCGCTATAATGGGTAGTACTCTTAACATGTTGGGAGTTAAATATCATCTAAGAGTTATAGAACAACTTGATACAGAAAGTTTACAATGGATCAAAGAAAAAACAGAATACCCAATAATAATATTTACGGATTTAGGTAGCGGATATAAAAAATTAATACATAAATATCTATTAAAAAGAAATGTATTGATTATAGATCATCATGAATTAGAGACAACGGAAAATTCGCCTAATGTACTTGAGGTGAATCCCCGAATCCACGGGATAGATGGTAGCTCAGAATTATGCTCAGCAGGAGCAGCATACGTTCTGTCAAAAAATCTCATAGGAGACGCCGCGTTAAAGCTTGCACCTTTAGCAGTCGTAGGCGCCTTAGGTGATAGACAAGATAGAGGACCGTTGTTTAGCTTAGTAGGTTTAAATCAGGCAATTGCAAAAGAGGCTGAGAGCAATGGATTTCTAAGAATTGAGAGAGGACTTAGACTAGCTGGTCTTAGAAATAGACCGCTTGTAAAATGTTTAGCTTATACATTTGACCCTTACCTACCCGGATTAAGCGGTGACGAGAATGCATGTTTTTCTTTTCTAAAAAATATAGGTGTTAGTCCCATCATTGATGATGAGCTTAGAACATATGACTCATTGAC
>CAYSTQ010000012.1:11428-14756 GCA_964433855.1 uncultured Thermoproteales archaeon | reverse complement strand
AAGTATACGAGGTCACAGGCTTCACAGAAGGTGTTGCAGCCGAGCTTGCAGCCACCACGGGATGCACTGCCCTGGAGAGCGGAGAGCACACTATCCTAGGTGAGGTTAGCGCAAAGCTCTGGAACGAGGCATTCAGGATAGTCTTTCCTGATGGAAAAGAGGAACTTGTAGTAGCGATCATACATGACGGCTTCCTAGACGCTGTAATGCCGACCGACAGTGTAGAGGGACTTAACGGTACAGTGTACATAGGCGGGGTTACCTTCAAAACACCACTAAGCCAGAAAGACCTCCTTCTAATAGCAACTATAGGTAAGGCTGCACTGGATAAGCTTGAAAAACTTGTTAACGCCTACGGGAAAAATAAAGTGCTTTCAAAGGAGGCGCTTGAATACATAGAGTCACTCTCCAAAAAGGAGGTTAAAGAAAGTGTTGACTACGAGGCAGGGTTCGTTATAATAATTGAAGGGTCTAAGGTTAAGGCAATCCCGCTACCGGAGTACGTTCTATTATGTCTAAGAAAAGGCAGAAAGGAAAAAGCGATTGAATTAGTACGTGGCGCCCCTGATGATCAGAAGAAGGAGATCCTAGTATTCCTTGAAGAAAGAGCAGAGATATGTAAGGCCTTAGGTGAGAAGAAAGAATATGATGTTGTGGAAGACTTCCTCAAGGAGATAAGAGAATATGCAGAGGAGAACTCCAAGGAAAGCTAGTTTCCAAACCTATCGCCAAGCGGTCCACGTTTAATATATTTAATTAGCTCAAGCGGGCTGACCAGTTTAGCGTTCGCCGCATAATCCGGTAATAGGCCTAGATACTTACTATACCTTTCATCACCGCAGATTACAACGGCCCTATCCTCACTCGACCTTATGGCACGCCCCATGGCTTGCGCAGCCCGCCTTATCGCCGGGATTATATAGCCGTAGAAAAGCCCCCTCTCCTCGCCATAGAGTCCAATATAGTATTTAAGATACTCTCTAGACCTGGCTGTAGGTCTGTCAAACGGTATTCCGACAAGAAACACCACTTCAAGCTCCTTTCCCGGGAAATCCGCGCCCTCGGCGAATCTTCCACCCATCGTGGCTAGCAACACGCCCTTACCAGCCTCATAGGCAGCCGACTTAAAGCCGATAAGCATCCCTCTAGCCTCATCCCCCGACATCCCTCTTCTCTCAATGAAAACTTTTCTACCCGCCTCCTCAAGCTTACTGGCTAAATCGGCTTTGAGCAGGGCGTCCATAACCCTGTAGCTAGCTGTAAACACAGCCATATTAGCTTTAAGAAGTCTAGCTATGCATGTAATAGCATCAACGTACATCGAGGCCATGGCTTCACTCACACTCTCCCCCCTAGTGGTCAGCCCCCTTGTAATCAAAACCTGAACCTGGTCCTCCCCATAACTTGAAGAAACTACACGCTCAACATAATTGTCAAGCCCCACAACCTCGGCAAACGCTTTAACAGGCCTAAGAGTCCCTGAACAGAAAACACATGCCCTAAACATCCCCCAGCAACCCCTCAAGACCTCGGCAGACCGCATATCCCAGCTCTCGAGCACAAGTCTTCCCGAGTTAAGCGACGCTATAAAAGCTATGCCATTAACCCCTATCTTGTCAAGGGTCCCCAGCCAGAATTCCGCTAGCCTGCCTAGGGATGACCGCGGAGGCTTACCGGACTCAAGCCGCTCAGCCCTTATCCGCTCGCCGCACTTAGCCATGTCAGATAAATAACCCGTCAAATCCGAAGCTAGCTGATAAGGGTCGTAAACTGAATCCTCAAGCCCGCCATCCTGAAGCATTGACTTAAGCTCATCAACTTTTTTGGTAGCCGCCGTTAACGGCTCAAGAAACTCAGTAAAGTCGTATTCGTCCGCCTCCTTAACGGCGTTGCGAAACGTAGTCTCCGAGATACTGTCTGAAAACAGGTTTACATGCTGAAGATTATGCGCCTCATCCACCACAAGTATCGCCCGTCTAAAGGGGAAAACACGTCTTATAGTCCAGGACACCCTCTCGTTAACAATATAGTTGTAGCTTAGCGAAACCACGTCAGCATATTTAAGAAGCGTTCTCTGAAGGAAATATGGGCATACTTCCTCATCTCTACAGGTCTCGAGAATCTCGGTATATGTTCTAGGCTCCCCTAAAAGGTACTCGAGACAGGATCGTGAACTAGACAGACCTCTGTAATACGGGCACTCTCCCCTCTTCCTACGGCAGATGTAGCTGGCCTCCCTATAGCCAAGACCAGCCAGTCCAAGGTCTCTGGCAAGCAGACACATATCTCTTTTACCCCTAAAGGAGAAGGCAAACACCTCCACACCGAGCTCGTCACACATAACCTTCAACTCCTCGATAGGCCTATCTGTCTCATTACCAGTCCTAACAGTCCAAACCACCTTGGCGCCCCTGTACACCAGCGGCATTAGTGCAGCTAAAATAACGGGTGTTTTCCCGAAACCGGTAGGCGCCTCCACGCAGACATTCTTACCCCTACGAATATTGCTGAAGACGAAGTCCGCCAGCTCACCTTGTCCTTCTCTGGGCTCGTAAGGGAAAAATTGTAGCCATCCCCTCATTCCACGACCCCGATACGCCAAGAAGTAAGAAGACGTCAAACCACTATATTAGAGTTTCCCACAGAGTGATTAGGCCTAGCCGGGGACTGAAAGGCTAAAGCAGACGAGCTCCACGGTGGTCAATCCTAGCTATCAGCACTTTGTTTCTCGGCAAATATTTATAGAAAACCTTCAAAACAGCCTCGAGATCATCAGGATACACAGCCGCGTGCACAGCTTCTCCTATCATGTTCTGCGTAGCGCCTATAGCGCCAGCAGCCTTAGCCTCCTCTGCAAGCCTAAAGACACTCTCCGTGGCAAAACCCGCAGCCTTCATAAATCCGTTGCATGCCTTAAAGAAGTTTTCAAGGGTCGGATCTCTAAGTATCCTTTCCATAGTCTTCCTTCCAACAACCCGGATTCTTTCAAGCTGACTATCTGAAAAAAGAATGTCGCTTTTGCGTATCCCCCTAAAAAAGCCTGCGACAATGGCGATGTCGTCGTCAACTAGTAACCGGTCAACCACCCCTATGCCGGGAGCCCCAGGCTCAACGACCAGCCCAACTCCCCCAGTCATAACCCCTATTACCGTGCCAAGACCGGTGCCGCATTCAACCTCAGAGACGTGGGCTATCCTTCCAACCCCCAAATACGTCAATGGGAGTCTTAAAGCCCTAGCGGCTGCTAGCCCCACAGCTACGGCACTGGCTCCACTAGTTCCAAACCCGGCCCCTATAGGCGCATCTACCCGTTGCCGCACCGCAACAT
>CAYSTQ010000012.1:0-11418 GCA_964433855.1 uncultured Thermoproteales archaeon | reverse complement strand
TGATAAACATCCCCCTTCAGCTCCATCATTTTCTCAACAACTCTTCTAGCCACAAAGGAATCATGTTCTTCTCCGTTCAGCAAAGTTTTAATCGAAGCCCTATCACTCTCCGAAACCTCAACCTCTACGTAAACCCCTTTATCGATGACGAACCCGCCGCCCCTAGCCCCCCTCTTCAACGGCTCATCAGATACGGCCCCTATAGGCTCAAAGAAGCTCGAGATGGCGCAGGGGGCAAAAGCCTTGCCTACGCCAGGCATCTAATCTCCCCCAAATGCTTTTTTCATAGCCTCTATCAAAGGAGGCGTCAATAAATAGAGGAAAGGCGCCTCAGTTAGATAGGTCCATGCGAACCATACAGCTATACTTGAAAGAGGCACTCTAGCATCTCCACTAGGCAGAGGCTGAAACTGAGAAAACGCCCATAAGCCAACACCTATGATCAGTGATCCAACTGTAAGACCTATTGAGCCAGCCGCCATAAATCCCAGATATCTTTTCCAAGCCTTAAAAGCCGCTACTATGATCACCATAGAAACCACGCATACAGCAATGAACACATAGGCCACAGCGGCGGGAAGCAACCCAATAGCCTGCATATAGGCGACAACCGCTAAATAAACAAACTGTAAAGCCATAGCTATCATGAACCTGAGCCTTTCACCACTTCTAGGCGAGGACAATACCCCTATAAGGTAGAAACCTATAAAGTTCGAAGGAACACCGACTGTCAGACTTAGAAAAGCATTTCCGTGGATGAGCATGTCGCTTATAAATATCCCTATAGCGGCCCCAAGCCCCCCTATTTTAGGCCCGAAGACCACGGCGAAGGCTGCGGGTATCACCACAGAAGGCCAAAACCTAACCGTCCCAACCACCGGTGCGAAAAGACCTAGATATGTCGCGTAACCGACCACAGCATATAACGCGGCATTGACCGATACTAACACGACGTCGATCGCCTTCAACCTTCCCCACCTCTTTAACCTTTAGCAATTACATTGGGAAATAAGGCTTATCCCTAAAAATCCTTAAAACTTTAGGGTTTACCAACCAGAAAACATAAAGTCTATTTCCAAGTGATAAAAAGGACGTTAATCCGCGTAGACAAGGTTGATAACGCCATGAAAAACATGGTTAGATTCCTAAACGCCTTATGGGGCCACCTAACGGGTAAACGTCTCGCCCTCTCGCATGAAGATGACGTAGATGGCATAGTATCCGCGGCACTATATCTAGTCAAGTATCCGGACGCAGTAGTCGTGCTCGCAAACCCACAGGAAATAAGGGATAAGCCGACATGCTGGTTCAACTGGTTTACATGGAGCTATGTGGCAGACCTTCCATGTCCACGAAAAGCTAAGCTCCTAGTAGATCATCACAAGACGAATAATCCAAGAGCCGAGAAATCGTTCCACGATCCCACGGCAGTATCAGCGGCCAGCCTAGCGATAAAAGCCCTCTCTCTAACGAATAACCCAATAGCAGAAGATCTTGTAAAACTTGCTAATGACTCGGATTCGGGCAAGTATCAATATGAGGAAACGCTTCTGCTCAACGATGCCATAAAGGGCGCAGACTATAAAGGGAGAATATGGCTAGCTAGAGCCTTGGCCCGTCACGGCCTCAGAGTCCTCGGAGACAGCAAGTTAAAGCCTTGGATAGCTAGAAATAGAGACCGCAGGAGAAAAATGCTTAAAATAGCTGATCAACTTAAGCCGTCCCCAGTCACCATACTGGCGTTTCAAAGAGATATAGACATCTCTTACCGCTCGCTATGTCTAGAGCTGGAAAGACGTGGAGCGAAGAAATTCTGCGCTATCCTAGCGCCTCTTAAACGGGGCTGGCGCCTCTACCTGGGAGCGTCCAGAGACTCTCCCTATGACTGCTCCATTCTCGCAGTGTCCCTTGGCGGAGGAGGTCATAAATTCGCGGCTGGAGCACAGGTTAGAACCATGGAAGAAGCCATCAACGCTATAAAAAAGTTCCTTGCCACAAAAACGTTAAAGGTAGTGCTAGTCAGACCAGACATCAAAACCGAGGAAAAGTTCTTCTAGCATAAATAAGGTTTGAAAAGAAGGTCCATAGCTGAAAATAGTGTTTTACACCGATGGTTTTCTGCCTGCTACTTGCTCAGGTTTAAATATCCTACGAAAAACAGAGTCAAACCCAGGAAGGCCGGTCTTAAGCAATAAATAGCAAGATGAAGACCTAGAATTCTGAAAACGTGAACAACCTATACTATGAATAAAGGTGGTGTGAGATGTCTATATCTCCTAAAGAGCTGGTAGGCCGTAAGGCGGCTGAACTAGTTAAAGACGGGATGGTTTTAGGGCTAGGGTCCGGGACCACTGTGGCCGAATTCGTTAAAAGCCTTGGGGAAAGGGTGAGAGAGGAAGGGCTAATAGTATACGTGGTGCCCACCTCCCTAGATAGCGAGATCATGGCTGTTGAATACGGGCTTCACGTAGTCACGCTAACCGAGTATCCTGAGCCGGACCTAGCCGTAGACGGAGCTGACGAAGTAGATCCGTATAAAAACCTGATAAAGGGCGGCGGAGGAGCCATGACAAGGGAGAAAATAGTAGACTACGCCGCTAAACGCCTCGTCATAATAGTGGACGAGGGCAAGCTCGTAAAAAACCTATGTGAGAAAAAGCCGATACCTATAGAGGTGCTCTCCTTCAGCTGGAAATGTGTCATGAAAAAACTTGAAAAGCTAGGCGGAAGCGCGTCGCTGAGACTGTGCGGGGGCGGAAAGCTAGGCCCCATCGTCACGGACAACGGCAACCTCATAATAGACTATCGTCCTAAGGGAGGCTTCGACGCTAAAGCCCTTAACCAGGCTTTGAAAGACATACCCGGCGTTGTTGAAACAGGGCTTTTCACAGGCGACAAAGTAGACACGGTCATGGTTGGGTACAGGAATGGTGAAATAGGGAAATTATAAAGTGGGATGATGCTCTCCTATAAAGACCCGTCTACAACCATAGAGAAAAGCGGTACGCTACTCGCGGTACTTCCAGTGGGTTCAACCGAGCAACACGGTAGCCATCTCCCTCTATGTACAGACACCGTTATAGCCTCAAAAGTGGCGGAACATGTCGCTAAACGTATTGGCGCATTCCTGCTCCCATGCCTACCATACAGTTGCTCCCTTGAACACAGAGGATTCAAGGGCACAATATGGCTAAGATCATCCACAGTAGCAGCGGTGATCAGAGACATCTCAGAATCGCTCGAGCTCAGCGGTTTCAGGTTCCTAGCCATAGTAAATGGCCACGGTGGAAACTACATCCTAAGGCCTGTGGTCAGAGAGCTTAATGCACAGCCTAAAGGCCTAAAAATCATACTGGCCGACATATACAGCCTGGCATCCAGCCTATGCAAACCATCAGATCTACATGCTGGTGAAGTGGAGACCTCATTAATGCTGTATCTAAAGCCAGGCCTAGTTGGGAGAGCAATGCAGGATTATGTGCCAGCCGCTCCTAGAGCAGATATAGATTACCTAGGGTTCAAAGGCCTCACTGAAACCGGTGTGTGGGGATGGCCGTCAAAGGCCAGCCGTGAAAAAGGTGAAAGATTCTTCAGGACAATGGTTTCAGAGACATGTAAATATATACTGGAAAAAATTAAAATGTTCAACAATAACTTTCAAGCCAAATAGGCGGCCCACCTTTTTTACTTGATGAAACCTTTTCTAACGTCACAGCTTTAAAGGAGGCCAGCTCTCTCCAGAGCCGCCCTAAGCCTAGCTTTTTCCTCCCCACTTATTGGGAGCAAAGGCGGCCTTACATAGGCGTTTTTAAGCACTCCCAGCATTACGAGGGCCTCCTTTGTCCTCGCCCTGTAATTTCGGACAGGCTGGGCAAAAACAGTCTCCGCTAATGGTCTTATCCGTTCATATATTCTAAAGGCTTCCCCGTACCGTCGCGCCTTCACCATTTTATACATTTCAACTTGAAGCCCCGTAGCTAAGGTCCCAAACCCTATTAAAGCCCCTTCAGCGCCGAGGATAAATGATTCAAGGATAAAATTATCGTTCCCTGTGAGAAACGCGACATCATCCCTCTCCTCCCTGACTATCCTCCCTGTGTCAATGAAGATTTTGGCGTCAAACGACGCCTCCTTTATAGCAACCACATGATCTATGCTGAGCAACCTTCTAATAGTCTCCTCATCATAAATTATGCCTCCGAGATCGGGCTGAAGCTGAAACAGCACGATGGGTGCATCCGCCTCATCAGCTAAAGCCTTATGATACCTGTAAGCGACCTCAGCCGGCTTCGCCCCTCTGAAAGAAGGTATCGGGAAAACCAGGAGAGCATCCGCCCCCGCATCCAGATAGTCTCTAGCCATTTTAACAGCCTGCTCCGTGAACGACGCCGGTAGACCCGCTATTACCGGGACTTTCCCTTTCACAACCTCTGAAACCACCTCTAAAACCCTGATCCTCTCCTCATGGTAAAGATGTGGCCCCTCACCCGTGTCAACATTAACAGCGAGCCCACCTATGTCAAAGCTCAGAAGCCAGCCTACGTATCTCCTTAAAGCTTCCTCGTCTATCCGATACCTGCTATCCATGGGGAGAACGGTCGCCGGAATAATGCCTTTTAAAACAGGCCTCTTCAACAGGCACCACCGAATGTCCTAAACATATCCCCAGAAAATAAGTTTTGACTACCTTCTCGAGATAGCCTTTTAAACCACAGGCTCAAGGATTAGACAACTATATATGCTAGCGATGCTGAATACCAGTTCGTGAGCCCGAGAGGCTCCGGCGGGGAGGGAGGGTCCGCCGTAACTCCGAAATGTGGCAGGCCCGGGATGTCGGGCTAGCCGAACGGAGAAATCGTCACTCCCTTACGGAAGTAAGGGGATGACCCGGTTTGAAACAAAGGAGAAGTCTGGAGATAGCGGTAGCCGCCATAGTAGCCAGTCTTTACGCAGCGCTGGTCGCAACCCTGCCAGCGATATCATTCCTAGCGTGGCAGATTAGAGTAGCAGATGCTCTTCTAACCCTGTCAATGATCCTCGGAAAACCAGCTATAGCCGGAGTGGTTCTAGGGTGTCTTATAGGAAACCTGACAGCCCCCTGGGGCGCAGCCGGTTTAATAGCTATAGACGCTATATTGGGAAGCCTGGCAAATCTAATAGCTAGCGGCGCCGCCTATTACATATATCGTGGCCGTAGAGGTGTACTCTGGAAAGCTATCGGCGCCCTAGTGGAAATAGCCGTGGTGACGGTCATCGTGGGCACATACCTAACATACCTTCTTAAATGGGCGTTCAACGTGGAAATACCACTCCTGGTCAATTGGCTCGGAGTATTAGTGGGAAGCGCCATCTCCATAGGAGTGTTAGGTGTACCGCTGGCTGAAGTGCTTGAAAAGGCCGGCCTTAAAAATTAAAGTTAACCCATTCTTTTTTCAGCTTCTAGACCATTAGAAACCGTGATAAGCCTTTTCCCCGTTTCGAAAAAGGTATTTTACTAGTCGCTAAACGTTAAGCCTTCTAACAGCCTTAACAATATTCTTTAATTTAGCTATAGCGATCTCGTAAGCTTTCCCAGAATCAGCTGCAAGCTTAAGTCCCCTGAACCCACAGTCCGGTTTAACGAAAAGCAGCCTATCACCATACCTATCTAACCCATCCTTTACTAGGCTAGCTATCTCGTCAACCTGTTCAACCTTAAGGTTTTTAGAAGAAACCACGCCTAACGCCAGGAATTTATTGTAGGAAGCAAGAGTATCCGCGTCATACAGTTGAAGATTCTCGGGGGAATCCTTGTGCTCGTGATCCAAAACCCTAATCCCGCTGTTAAGCAGAATCTCGGCAAGCAGGGGTGAAACCCGGCCACAGACATGGATTCCAGACAGCCCATCTCCTACCCCCTTAAAAACATTCGTAATAGCAGAAGCAACATCCTCAGGAGAGAAACCATACAGTATTTTCCTACCCACCATGAGCGAGAGAATAGGTTCATCTACCACAATGAACCCGTATCCAAGACCATATAGGCCGCGCACAAACCCCCTAACATAAGACACCATCCAGTCCAGTACGAATTCCCTGTCTCTAAGCACTGAACTCGTGAAACCGTGGACAGCCCCGCTTTCCATAATCCTAGACGCGAGCGTGAAAGGGCCCGTTACACTAGCCTTCATTCCTTTAAACTTAAGGTGAAGCCTCTTTACAGCGTTAATGAACTCCTTAGCCTCCGGCACGATCCGTTCAGAGGACAGATCATAGCTTTCAACAAGCTCCCTATCAGAAAGCGTGAAAAACCCCTTCCTACGGACGACAAGTCCAGCGTTTATGAGTGGCTCCAAATAGGTCTCTACAAAATCACGCAGCTGAGGAAAACCGGGCCAGTCAACACCGGCCTCCGCCAGATCCCCAGCCACCCTTTCGACAACACCCTTTCCATACTCCAGGGGAAAACTGCCGACATGGGTAATATAAACCGGCAAACTAATCTACCTCCACCCGATACAGAAGAGTAAGTCCCTAATAGGTCTTAACGCAACCAGAATAGTTGATGATGTATGACTTCCGCTGAAGGCTCTAGCAAGACGGTAACACTGTTAAGCTCCAGCGTCGAAGAAAGATGGTCGGTCAAGCTCAGCCCTGGCTTTTACCTTGAGCAAGAAGCCGGCAACATAATAGTATTCCTAGAAGCCCTACGGAAAATATATGGTCGCGAATACGCCTGTATGGAAAAATACCTGGTGGAGCCGGCCACGGGAAAACTGACGCCGGTCGAGGTTTTCGACAGGGAATACGGCCAGTTATACATATCCAGGGAAGAAGGGCTGTGGATCCTAAAGAAATACGTTAAAAATAGAGTCGACTGGTACAAGTCCTTTTTCTGTGAAGACATAAATGTCACAGTTATTGCCGACACGGTATTCGTGGAAACGTATGAACCCGATGGAGGGGCTGCGCTCCTGGTATACAGATCAACAACAGGTGAAGAACTTTGGAGACTAGAAGGGTTTAAACAGACCGAGTTCTTCCTCACACCAGCCAGCAAAGACAAAGTCTTCCAAATGATAATGTACGCGTGGCATAATGGGCTGAACTACGTAACCAGAACACCGGCCAGTAGACTAGTATTCCTCGAAGCCGCCTCCGACCCCCTTACAGAGACGGAATCCCTAAGCCAGCTAAAAGATAGGCTCTACGCCATAGACGCCGTAAACGGCTCAATCCTATGGCAGGAAGAACACGACATAATCGAGACAAGAGAGCTTAGCAACGGTGTAGTCATAGAAACAATAGACTCATTCAACGGGGAAGAAGTAGCCACGCTTAGATATGTTAAACCTAACGGCGAGATCAAGTGGCGAAGAGTATACAGCGAGCATATAAAGACAGCCCTCGAAGACAATCTGCTAGTGATAGAAAGAGAAGGAGACAAGATAGACATAATAGATGTTGAAACCAACGTTAAGCTTACGACAATTGAAAACGTGCGAGCCCAAGGCATAACAATACAGAGGATACGTGAAGGATCCATCCTCCTTGAAGAATACAAACCCTCGGCTGGAAGACACGTTTTCAAAGCCGTCTCGATGACCGGAGAAACCATATGGCAGATATACGTAGCGCCCCAGAGAAGAAGCGCTCTCTATCTAGGAGAGCCAGGGGACTTCGCCGCAATACAGATTTCCGGAATCGCCTATATCCTGAACCTAGTTAACGGCCAGATCATAAGAAGCATTAAAACCGGGCGCGATTCAGCACTAATACTAAAGCCGCCGTTCCTAGCTGTTGTAACAGCCGAACCAGACACCACAAAGATATACGATATATATGCAGGCGACAGGCTGCTTGAACTAAAGAGAATACTGAGGGAGGACGAGATAGCGGTAAGAGACAGTCTCATCCTACTAAAAAACGAAGACGGGCTAACTGCATACGAGCTAAAACGCAGAACTGTTCAATGCGTACTCCCGGAAAAACTCAGGATACGCCGTGCAGCCACAGCGTCGATAACTATAGATTTTAAGAGAGTTGACGAGCCTGTCAAACTTCTAATTAGAGAAGCGCCACCGATGTTTACAACAGCAACAAGAGAAATAATAGTTGAAAAACCGGGCATAGTAGAACTCAAGCTTAAAGCACGAAAAGACGTAATGCCAGGAACCTACAATCTAGGCTTAACAATAAACCTGGAAAACCGCAAGAAAGGAGTCAGACTTGAAATACCTCTTTCCATACTTTAAACAAAGAGATCAACTACGCAAGTTAATTTTCAGAAGCCGCGCATAGAAAATGCCCGTGGGCAACCTGGTCCGGCTCGGACCTTGGGTCTTCGGTTTGGCGGCTTCAGGCGTTAGCGGTCGAGGATAACCTCGTCCGCTTTCGCCTTCGGCCACCTTCCCGAGGACCCTTAGCCCGTGCCTTTCCAGATCACCCACGGGCATTTCTTTTATTGGAAGATGAAGTATATATCGTTTGCTCTAGTTAAAATAATGGGAATGATTATGTAATACTTTTAACTTTTTAAAGTAAAATCTGAATAATTAGTCTACATAGTAAAAATCGAAAACCGTAAATCAGCAGTTAAGCATATGTCCTGACAGTATTAATGTTATAAAAATATTAATCAAAAATTATAAAACAGAGATATTATTTCTTAACTTCTGCCTCCACCTCTTTAATAATCCTAAGCAGGTTTCTCACGCAGATCTCAGAGGCCTCCTCTCCAAATTCCGAGAAGGCCGCCCCTCCAGGCTTAACTATCTCTTCTTCTGAAAGCTTCTTCTTAGGCCTCCAATGCGTCTCAACTGAAAGATAGCCTTTATACCCGTCCCTTATAAGCGCTAGAAGCTGTCCATGATAGTCAACCTCCCCTTCGCCTATAGGGGTGTTTTCACCCTTGCCGCTAGGCCCCTTTCTAACGCCGTCCTTAACATGGACATGGATCAGGATATCCCTAATATGGTTGTAGCCATCCGGATACGGGGTTTCACCCTTCGGATCCCATATGTCGTTTCCAGGATCCCAGAGAGCCTTAACGTTGCCCGACCCTAGCTTCCTAACGAAGTAGCCTAGCTCTTCCCCGTTTCCGACAAATGTTGACGGCTCGTTCTCTATAGCCAGTATAACCCCTTCTCCCTCAACGATGTCTAGAGGCTCACGGAATTTCTCGATTATCCTTTCCTCGAAATCCCTTAAATCACCCTTACGCCAGAAGGCAAACCCCCTAATTATATCCGTATCCAGGCTTTTAGCCAGCTCGATGCACCTCTTGAGAATCTCTATGTGCTCCCTGTACTCCTCTTCACTATCCAGGTTCGACTTAAAGAATGGTGAGGCTATAGCGCTAACCTTAAGCCCGTATTTGTCCAGAATCCTCTTTATCTCCCCTATTCTGGGAAGCAGCTCCTGGGGTTTAAGGTTCCAGACAGTCCTTATCTCCACCGCTTCAAGCCCCATTCTACTGGCAAAACTGGCCACTCTTTCTAAATCCTGAGAAACCTCGTCACTGATAATGGATAGCCTAAACACTTCCATCACCAGGTCAATAAACATAACCCGAACTAATATTCTTTTACAGTCCTACCAGAAAAACCATTAAGGCTCACCTGCGGTTTTAGAATATGAAGCCCATGACTCTCGAAAGTATCAGTACAGCCGTTACAAACGAGGCGGCCCAAACCCCCATGCTCCACCTCATCACCTTCTCCCCGTCCAACATGAAGAACGGTATCAGGTTAAACAGGCCAATGTAAGCGTTGATTCTGGCCGTCATAGCCCAGAGCCCGCCGCCCCCCAGGGAAGCGGCCAGCAATCCTAGAGACGCCAGCACGATATTTGCTAATGGGCCTGAAACCGCTATCTTTCCCTCGTCAGCACGGCTGTAAAGACCCCTAAATACGACGACCACGTAGCCTGGAGCAACAAATTTAATCGGCATGAAGGGGATAGCTGACACAAGCGTTAACACAAGCCCCTCGCGGCTAAGCCTAAAACTGGCTCTATGCCCCAAGCCTATAGCTACAAATCTATGCGCCAGCTCATGGATAAGAAAGCTTAGAACAGCCACTACAACTATAGGTAAAGCCGTGAATATCCCGCCCGACAACGGCAGAAAAACAAGTGCGACCGCCCCACACGCTATCATCAGATCCTTAAGCTCAGGAGACAGCATAGCTACTGGAGACGGCCTTCTAAACGTTATTCTGCTGCTATCCAGCCGCCGTCTAGGCTGTCGGCCAACCACTTTTCTTTCAGTGCTAATCGGCTGCCACACGCCTCTGGTTAAGCCAGGGCAGTTATGCTTCTCAGGCAGATGATGTTCTACACAAAAGTATTCGCCACAGTACTTGCATTTAAACGGTAGGGCCACCTCTTTGCCACATTGTTTACACTTAACCATGCCGACGACACCTTAGCGTCCTTGTAATGTATAGTCCAGGGTATTAATTAAGTCTTAACGGCTACCAGCCAACTCAGAAAACATCTTCTCCAAACGGGGCAAATCCCGATCCTTAACTATCCTAACATGGTAGTGTCCGCTATGCCGCCCCGCGCAACTGGAGACCTCAAAACCCTCCTTAGAAAGGATCTCAACCAGGGCTGAGAGCGCCGCCGCTCGCCGCTCCCCATGCCATGTTCTAGCTTCCTGCGAAAGAAGGTTTACTACACGATAGCTCTTAGTTCTCCGTTTCTGAGACCTAACCTCCTTAACGAGGTTCCCTAGCGCAGCCACGGTTTCAGCCAGGCCGTCGTCGACATGGTCGAGATCTCTGAGACACGCCGTACATATAGCTCCAACGAACTTAACACCGTACTCGTTTACCATAACCGCCTTATATTCTGCCTCTTTTGAGCCACAGCCTAAACACTCTCCCCTCTCGTTAGAAGGCCAATGATTAAGGACGGCCTTAATCATTAATCGCACCTTTATGCTACCCCTACCCTGAATTATTTCACACTTACCCTGAAAACCACCAGATGATACCCCCATGACATCTAGACAAATTTAAATTTTTCCAAGCTTAAACACTGTTTAATATAATAGGCCTAACCATAAATTATCGTTAAAAATGAGCGGGTAAACATAGTTAAATAATAAAAACCGGTGGCTGACCATGCCAAAGACTTTTAGAGACATCGGGTAAAAATACTAAGCATGGATCCTTACCAACGAGTGGCAACGGCGCTTAAACATGAGGCTCCGGACCGAACACCGCTTGACACCAGCGTTTCATACCCCTTCTACCTAAAGCTGAAAAAAGCGCTCGGCATAGAAAGCTTCGAGGAACTCCTAAAAATGCTGGGCGTCGACATAAGATGGGTTGGAGCTCAGCCGTCAGCCAGCTTCCGGAGAAAAGCCGTTCATAACCCGTATTTCCACTACGGCTGGGGCAAGCCGCTCAACGACAAGACCATAGAAGATGA
>CAYSTQ010000011.1:0-14843 GCA_964433855.1 uncultured Thermoproteales archaeon | reverse complement strand
CCAGCTAATAGAAAATGTCCCGTGTTTTTAACAGGGGTAGGGCTGGCTTCGTTAGCTAGGATCTGTATATACCTTATATCTGGTTAAGGCCACTATTCCCCCGAGCGATTTTAGACGTATTCCAGCCTCGTTACGACTCCCTATAATGGATATTTTAGCTCTGGTTTTTTCAGCTAGTTCAAGTATTTGTTCTAGTAGGCCTTGGTTGGACATGCTACGGGCTACGGTGTCAAGTATTATTAAATGGTCTACGGCTCCCTGCCGTAACACATGTATAACGTTTTCTAACCCTATAGCTAATCTATCTGGATCGTTGACTAACCGGTAGAATACTTTGTCTACCAGGTCTTTTTCGTAAAGCACTTTGAGGCCTTTTAGCCTGGTGGACGCTTCAGAGCTACGCATAAATTCATATATTCCGGCTAGACCCCCTTCACTGACGCCGGCGAAAACTGTTTTAAAACCTGTCCATTTCTTAGCCTTGAGGTATTCCTTGAACCACTCGCCTATAAGCTGGGGTGCGAGGATAAGTATTATAGAAATATTAATTCGTTCAGCTACCATTCTAATATTCTTTAGAATTTCCTCGAAGTATTTATCATAAGACTCTCTTAGCTTTTTCGCGTTGGGATCCACGCTTCCCTTTTCTATGGTAGCTAGGGTTTCAAGGATGTTCAGCCTCAATATACCGATGACGGCCTCGGTATCTCCTATTGAGACGATCATTAAGTT
Organism: uncultured Thermoproteales archaeon; assembly: GCA_964433855.1. Lineage (GTDB taxonomy): Archaea > Thermoproteota > Thermoprotei > Thermofilales > CAYSTQ01 > CAYSTQ01. The sequence goes on along the minus strand of CAYSTQ010000011.1, from coordinate 14,111 downwards.
AGGCGTCAACCGTTTGCTCTCCTCGATAAGATTAATGTGAAAATCCAGCACTCTATTTTTCATTATAGTTAACTCCTTTCCAACATCCACGATTATGGTGTGATGCCTGCCTTTAGCATGGATTCTTTCCGGAGACTCCACTACGACCCCGAATATACGCATTCTGTTCGAAAAATCTTCAAACTCTATTTGCTCCACTCTTAAACCTAGAAAGACCCTGATCCTTTTTCCACGTTCACTATCGTACCCACTGTTTACTTTAGTGGATCTCTTGGTCCACGCGTAGACAATATCGCCAGGGCTGATTATCAATGATAAATAATAGAGATCTTCTAAATGCTCTGGCAGGACCCTAATCATATTTTTTCTAGAGTCGAACTCAAGTAGTCTCAAGACAGACACACCCTAAGGTTCCTTTAAATTAACCCTAAGCTTATTTCAACTCCTCTTAGCACCATTGATGTTATCGTCCACGCATCCAATACCTCGTCGTAGAGCGATACTACGTTATCCGCCAGATTTAAATTTTCCCTTCTGAACTCCCCACGCTGAAAAGCTCCTATTATCAGCATGGGTCTCTCACAGCTTTTAATCTTGTCGGAGAAATCGGTTAGCCTTAACCTGGTGCCTTTTTCGCTTAGGAGTATTACTGAATCCGGTCTAACTCTATCAATTAGCGTTTCTAAACCACCCTTTTCAACAAATAACAGTTTTTCATGAGCCCGTGGCGGAACAGCTCCTTCGATGAGCAGCTGCTCCATAAGACCTATAAACCGCATGTAGTTTCTGGGTAGATTAGTTTTGGGGTTAACATATATTATTTTATTATCATATGTGTGAACATAAATTTCTAAAAACCTTTTCCTGTTAAGCGGGGATCCCAGTGCTAGAAGAAGACACATGTGTACTATGTCAGGCCTGCCTCTTTTAACCCAATCTTTAAGTTTTCTTATTGCAGCGTAATGATATGAGATATCAAGCAGGGTTTCAGAGGGGGGTTTCCCACGTTTTACAGCCCAGCTGCGAACAGAGGGGTGTGAACTGATCACTGGAGGAACTAGTTCAATTCCGGCTTCAGCAAACACCATGTAGAGCCTCATTTAAACACCTCAAGCATACTCTAGCTGCACCCTTTTCAACTGAACAATCCTCACAGACAAGTTTACCGCATAACTCACATACTCCCACTGAAAGCTCTTCTTGACATATTTCACATCTAGTCATCACACATATTTCGCAAAGGTCTTCGCTTAAAAAATATTCTTTGCTACAAACTGTTCTTCCACAAATTTTGCACTTATAGGTTGATTCAACGACATCTCCACATATTTCGCACACTTTCTTCTTCCCGTTCATGACTACAGCAACCTATCTATTAACAACAAGGGTTGAATTAAATATTATCAGCTAGACTGGCGAAGCACTCGGATAATGTGCCTGTGAATCAAGCGTTAATCCCCTCTCTATACGTAAAATTTAATTATAAGCTGCCAATATTCCCTCTAAGCATTTTTCAGATGAGAAAGAGGTGTTTTCATGACGTATCGCCCAGACTCAAAGGATAGGAAAATCCTGTATCTTCTAGGAAAACTTGGAGTAGAGCTAAAAGAGCCGACTATTCACAGGATAGTTTATTCACTTCAGAAAAAAGGCGCCAGGTTTGATTTTGAGTTTACCGTAAAAAAGGAAGAGAAAAAAACGGTGTTTTCCGGGGAGCTCTCTGAAAGATTGATTAGATTAGCTAATAACGGTTATCTGAAACAGTTTATAATAGTTGACCCTGCCTATCAAAGTCTCTACATTTACGTTTACAAAATAAGCGAGAAGGGAGCTGGCGTAATAGGTAAACCGCGGGTTTCGGCTAAAGATATAAAGATAATTGATGAGGCTGTTAAACGTATACATGGATTCATTAAAAAAGAGAAAGCCAAGCAAGCCCTTAGGAAAGAAGTGGCTTTCCTAGGCTAACTTAAATTTTACCTCCCATTAAGGCTTTAAAATTTCTTTAAGATATTAAGCTTGGAAGTAAACGCTAAAACCAGCATTAGTTTTCGTATACTAAGATTTAAAAACCTTGTTTTTCAGTTGTTAGGAGATGGAAATGTTTGACACCAGGTTTTCCGGGAAAAACGCATTCCGCTACATGAAAGAGCTTTCATTTGAAAGATTCGGTGGAACACCAGGAGAGTGGCGTGCCGCTGAAATCATTCTGAGCTTTTTAACAGACCTTGGGTATGATGCTCATAAAGAGGAGTTTGAGGTGACGACATACAGGATAATCAAGTCAGAGCTTTATTTAGACGGCTTGGAAGTGCCTTGTGTAGGAGTTGGGCTAAGCGGAAACACGGATGATGCTGGCGTTGAGGGTGAATTAATTTATATTGAAGGTGAAGATTATCCATTTGAAGACTTAAAAGGTAAAATAATATTATTTATTGGAAATATTAATTTTGAAACTTATAAAAAACTTGTTAAGTCAGGTATTAAAGCCGTGATACGCGTTGAGGATAACCCGCGGCGACTACCAGCAAGGACCGATATCATAGCGGAGTGGCGGAGAGTTGGGGAGATCCCCATGGTCCGAATATCTTACTTAGATGCTTTGAATATCCTTGAAAAGGGGTATAGCAACGCTAGAATAGTCTTAAAGCAGGAAATAAGCAAGTCGAAGTCATATAACGTCGTAGCTGAGAAAAGAGGTTCTACTAGGCAAAACGAAATAATAGTTGTGGGGGGACACTACGACAGTGAGCGGGAGACCATAGGTGCTTGCGATAACCTTGGAGGCACTGCGATGTGTTTAGAGCTAGCCAGAATATTTTCAAGCGAGAGAAACCTCAGAACAATACGATTCATATTTTTCGGCTCAGAAGAGCTTGGTCTTGTAGGCTCCCGTAAGTATATTAAGGCTCATGAAAAAGAGTTAGAAAAAATTAAACTCATGATTAACCTTGACGTGCACGGACAGACAATAGGCATACCTTCATGTATAGTGAGCGGCGGCAAGGATCTTGAGACATACATAAGTATTCTAGCTAAGGAGCTAGGGTGTTATATACGTGTCAGCAGCAGTATTATGAGTTCAGACAGCTCGTCCTTTACAGCGAAAGGCATACCGGCTGTGTCATTCTTTAGAAGTGGAGGATCAGGTTTCTTTATACATACTCCAGAGGACGAAATAAGGTACGTATCACCACGTGGGCTAGAGTCCGTTGGCATCCTCATAGAGCACTTCCTGAGACGGGTATTAAACGCTAAGGTGTTCCCCTTTAAGCGTGAGATACCGGAGGATATTAAAAAGAAGATCGACAAGTACTTCAGGGAAAGGCTTGGAATAGAATTAAAAGGAGCCACGGCTCAGCAAAAAAGTTAACGAGTTTATTTTAATACGACGCCAACACATAGATCGTTAACGTTTGTTCCAGTATATCCTGTATAGATTAAACCACCGACTTTTCTAAAAAAGTTGTAACTATCATTGTTTGCTAAATACTCCTGTGGATTAACACCTTTATTTAATGCCCGCGTAAAAGTTTCACTATCAACTATTGCCCCGGCAGCGTCTGTAATGCCGTCTATGCCGTCACTACCCATAGATGCCAGGACTATGCCCCGAGAGTTCTTGAGAGAGATCGCAGCGGACAAAGCAAGCTCCTGATTTCTACCTCCTTTTCCGGAGCCGACAACCGTTACTGTCGTTTCACCTCCGGCTATTATTACAGCTGGAGGTTTTAATGGAAGCCCAGATTCTCTAATCTCTTTTAGTATGGCCGCTAAAACTCTGCCTACGTGTCTAGCCTCACCCTCTATAAGCGAGGTTAGAATTATAGTGTTTAAACCCAGTTCCTTGGCGCGGCGAGCCATTATCTTAAGGGAGGTCCTATTACTGGCGACTATGAAATTATGGACTTTTCCAAATACAGAGTCATTAGGTTTAGGGCTCTCCGGGTAAACGCCCTTGCTCCCTTTCTTCAGATATGATAAAACCCGGCCTGGTACCCTATTTTCCAAGCCGTATTTTTCAATTATTTTCAAGGCGTCGGCAAAAGTTGTCGGGTCAGGCGCTGTAGGTCCAGAGGCTATCGTATCAAGTCTATCGCCCACAACGTCAGATATGAACAAACTGATGACCGTTGAAGGATAGGCAGCTGCTGCGAGACGGCCTCCTTTAAGCAGTGAAAGATGCTTCCTAACAGTGTTTACCTCGTCTATTGACGCTCCACATTTAAGCAATTCTATCGTTGTAACCTGTTTATCATTAAGCGTGATCTCCTTAGGGGGGAGCGGCATTAGGGCTGACCCGCCGCCGGAAAACAGGGCTATAACTAAAGTGTCTTCCTTTTTATATCTTTCCAAAAGGCTAATTATCTTCTCGGCACCCTTCCTTCCTTGTTCTGAGGGCACTGGATGGTCTCCTTCCCATAACTCTATTTTCTTTACGTGGTACTTATCGCTGGTTCTCCTTGGCACTATCACTAGGCCAGCCGTTATTCTTTCTCCTAGGATCTCTTCGATGGCCTCGGCCATAGATCCTGAGGCTTTACCGGCGCCGACAACCAGTATATTTCCATATCTAGACAGGTCGAAGTCCACGTTCTGAATCTTCAATATGCATCCATCAAGTGAAACGTTGTTTTTAACCGCTGTTTTAGGATCTGCCGCTCTGAGCCCAGCCTCTAAAAGCTCTAAAGCTACTTCACGTCCTTCATCTATAGCCAATTCATCCCAGTTTTTAATCATGTGAAACTTCATAGTGGTCCATTAGCTTCAATAACCTCCTGTTTATTAAGGTTATAAAGAGGGGGTATGGCTACAAATAGTTGTCACAGGCTCAAGGTAGCTGTGCTCTGCGACCCCTATGTGTTGTATGAGGGGTTGTGGGGAGCACATGGTTTAGCCATTTATATAGAAGCATATGGTTTGGAGCCCAAGCGGCTTTTATTTGGTGTAGGTCCAAGCTATAGTCTTTTAACGCATAATGCCGAGGAGATGGGGCTAGACTTAAAACTGGTAGATCTGGTAGTGGTTCCGCTCTCCGGTCGGCCGCACTCAGGCGCGCTAAACGAGTTGCTGAAGCGTAGGATCGTTAACGTTAATGACGTCTATGTACCTTATGGTTCTGGATTGCCAGGTATCCAGGTCGAAAAAGCATTAACACCGATACGTGGCTGCACCATCTCACCTCCTATAGGGCTATGGAGAAAGGAATTGAGTCTATTCTTTAAAGTTGGTGAAAAAACAGTGGTTTTCATAGGCTGCGCTCATCCCGGCCCTGTAAAATATTTTCAATGGCTAGAGAGAATATGCGTGTTTAAGGATGTAAAAGGAAAGATTTATAGTGTAATCGGAGGTTTACATACCTCGTCTGAGGATAGGATGACTCTTGAAGAGCTTTCAAAGATCATGCACAGATGGGGTGTAGAGAAAATGATACCTCTATACTGTACCTCGTTTAACGCTAGACGCTTATTGTCAGGAGTTGGGGAAACAGGTGTAGGACTTGTATTTGATATATAGTGTCTGGGGCAATCTGGAAGGTCTAATGCTAGTTATAGTGGGAGTGGCGATAATATATATTGCTGCCGCCATTTTGAAAACGTGGTCTCCAGTAACAGGGTCGTGGAAACTCACCATAGAGAGTGGAGCCATAATACTTAGAACCAGTAAACTGAACAGATTTATCGAGGAGACTGGGAGAAAAGGACAGTGGGTAATAAAGGCTCTGGCTACAGTAAGCATACCTGTTTCAATCTATTTAATGGTGATAGGCACATATTTCATTCATGACAATCTGGTTAAAATGATGGTGAAGTCCCCGGAGGCTTCACCGTTCATACCTGTGGTGCCCGGAGTTACTTTAAGCCTAGGTGAACTACCATATTTTCTAGTGGCCATATGTGTAGTTCTCCTGTCACATGAATTAGCACATGGATTTGTAGCCGCCGCTGAAGGAATACCTATATCTTCGTCGGCTCTCTTCCTCTTCCTGGTTTTTCCCGGGGGATTCATTGAGCCTGACGAGGAAGGATTTCTAAGGTCTTCCTTAATCTCTAAGATAAGGGTGCTGGTGGCTGGCACAGCCATAAACTACGCGTTGGCTATGCTCTTCTCGTTTTTACTTTCAGTAGCCTTAGTACAGGCTCCTGGAGTGCTTATAGAAGGTGTTCTTAAGGGATACCCAGCGTATGAAAAGCTTAAACCGCTTGACATTATAGTGTCCATAAACTCTACGCCGATAAACACGCTTGAAGATCTAAATAAATTTATGAGATCTACAAAACCTGGTGACGTGGTAGTTCTAGAAGTGTTAAGACAGGGTAGAAGGACTCAGGTCAAGATGCTACTGGATGCAGCACCCGGTAATTCCAGTAGGGGGTTCATGGGTACTAGATTATACCAGTGTGTTAAGCTTAAGCTAAACGTCCTGTCTCTACCATATTATGATAATGTTATAATGGCATACAGATTTAATAAGTTATTATTATGGATTATAATAGCATGTTCCAGTATAGCGGTGATAAACATGCTTCCAATATATCCGTTCGATGGAGGGCAAATCCTCGGATTCGTCATTTTAAGACTTATAAAAAATGAATATAAAGCCAGATTGTTACGCGGCCTAATTAGTATATACTTTATCATTATCTTGGTAGCAAATATAGTGTTTACTTTTAGTATACCCGGGGTGAAGGTATGGCTACCCTAAAGCAAGGAGTCGCACTTTCGCTTTTTATAGCGCTCTTCATTCTACTAATCTTGTTTGCAATGAAGTTTCCGTTAGAAGAAGTGCTTAGCAAGTATCCGTTTGTTAGACGCTACCCATGGTACACACCCTGGAGAGGCGCTGTCGTAAGCCTTCTCATATGGCTGGTAATTATGACGCTTAGATCCTTTGATGTTAAATATACTAAGTATATGGTTTGGATCTCTGCATTAACATTCATGGGTTTTCACTATTATATTTTAATTAATTATATAGGTTTTAAAAACATAAATATAAAACCTTTATTTCTAGAATTAACTATAAAGAATCATAACTCCCTATATCTAGACCTAGGACAAATAGTACTTCTGTTCACAATAGCTGACTCGATAAACTGGAAAAAACTTCTCAAAAAAGAGACTATAAGGCAGAAAGTTGAAGGACAGGGCTAGCCCTAAGGATTCTACCTTAGAAACGCCTCTTCGTACTCCTTCAAATATTTAGCCGACTCTTTAACATCTGAGAAGAGCCTCTGAGCTTTTTCTACATCTTCGACCTCTATCTTTTTTATACCTCTTTTAGACGCCAGTATAGATGCAGGCGCCAATAGCTGGACAGCATATCTTAGGCTTCTTTCAGACCCTATTTTCGTCAGTTTTTCAAGCGCTTCACCGCTGATCTCAATGTTTTCCTCTGAAGCTCTTATTTTTAAAATCTCCCTTATCTCGCCTTCTGTATACGGTTTAGTTTCTATTATCAGCAATCTGTCGAGAAGATCTAGCGGTAACCCGTGTGGCGCCACTATGTCGGTTCCCCTTATCTTAGTAAAACCTCTGTTGCTTGCAAGTATGATTATGGGCGCTAATTCGCTTTCCATAGCCCGAGAAAGGAAACTGAAGGACTCTATATCAAGCATATGTACGTCATCGATGAATAGCACCCCGGGTATTATTTCGGCGCGTCCCTCGTCTACCCACTTTTTAACAGTTTCATCAACCTCATTTCTGGTTTCGGGAGGTATTTCTCTTTCTTCCCTAAAACCTAGGAAAAGCGAGAATATGCTTCCGCTTCTAGCACGCATCACGTCCAAGTCATGCAGCGTTACCGTATGTATAAACTCCTTTTCTTTAAGTATAGGACCAGTCGGCGTTGGAACGCGTTTTTCACCGCCTATATCATACTGTGTCTCTGCCTCTACAGATCTACCAACTTTTGAAACCCTGCCAGTTTCGGCATCTATCCATATTACATCCCCTTTGCCAACCCCCTTACTTATGAGTTCAGCTGTAACAGTCTCGTCAACCGAAAAAGTCTTCTCCTCATCTCTAGTCTTCAAGGTAAGTCTTGCCCCTACTGGTATCTGCTGATAGGGATTGTAGGGGTGCCTATCAAACTTGTATTCTATATCCTTAACCATGCCCTCATAGACCTTTCTAAACTCCCTTATTCTAACACCTATCGCTTTCCTCATAGCTTGCATTAGAACCTCCGTCTTTTTCATCTCTGACGAGTAAACTTCAGAGCCTGACAAGACCATGAACGGCGTATCTTCACCTAGCTCTCTAGCTATGGCTATTGCCAGGGCTGTTTTACCTGTACCTGGCGGCCCCGCTAAGAGTATGCCTTTACCAGCCATTTTTCCACGTTTTATCATCTCAACAACTATTCCAGCGGCCTCCCTTGCCTTGACCTGGCCGACGAAACCGTCGGCTGATGGGAGAGCCTTCCCATCTTTTAAACCTAGTCCTTTGATATGGCTATGCGCTCCAACCCTCTCAAATCTTCTAGCGGTTTCTATTGTTGACACATGCGACAAGCTGAGCTCACCCCCTTTAACGGGGCAGCGCTAAAATACTGTTTAAAAAGCATCCGAATAAAAATTACGCTTCAGAGATTTTCACTTTTCAAATACGCAGAGGCTAAGCCAGCCTTTACATCAAACATATTTATAGGGACTAAGAATATTGAAAAAGGTGAAGTCGAAATGCTCGGGGTGTATAAACGTATCTCGGGTATAGAGACGCTTGCAAAGTTTCCATGGAAAATAGGCATAGTAGGCTTCATGGCTTTCCCTGAAACCCTAAAGGGCGAAAATATAGTGGAAAGATTTAAAACGCTTGCAGAAGACGGCTTCTTCGATTTACTAGAGTTCCCCCCGTTCCCTGACGATATCTGGCCTGAAATTGAAAGGATAACCGAGGAGACTCATATAGAGATAGCGGCAGCACTGCAGCCCGTAGTCCTCTCAGGTAAAGCTAATCCTAGTGCCCTAGACGAGAAGCAACGGTGCGAATCTATGACGCTCCTAAAGAAGACGATCAACGAGATCGCTGAGAAAGGCATCAATAAAGCAGCTTTATGTTCCGGCCCATATCCAGGAGAGGAAAAGTTAGCTGCAGCCAAGGAGGCGTTGGTAAAATCCCTGATAGAGCTAGGTGGTTACGCTGAGGAAAAGGGTGTCACACTGTATTTAGAAACCTTTGATACCAAATGGGATAGGAAGCAAGCGCTAGGCCCACTTAACGACGCGGCTGAAGTGATTAGAAAAGTGAGAAAACAGGTGGACAACGTATGGCTGCTATGGGATCTAAGCCATGCTCCACTTTTAGGAGAAAAACCTGAAGATCTAGAAAGCGTGAAGGACGTTTTAGGCCATGTACACATAGGCTGTGCTAAAAAAGCTGGCGATGCCATGTTAGACTCTCATCCGGGTTTCTATACTCCTGACTCAATAAACGGCGTTGAGGAAGTAGCCAGACTGCTGGTCACTTTAAAGAAGATAGGGTATGAAGGAGCTATAAGTTTCGAGGTTAAACCGGAGCCTCAGGAGTCAAGTCTTCAAGTTATTAACGCTGCCAAAGGCGTCCTTTACACGGCTTTCCTAAAAACAATATAGGGGTGTTATCCCTGACAGATAGGACGTACAGGATAAGAATCATAACGGAGTCTACAGGCCCGATCGACGCTGAGTTGATCATTGATAAAAACCCTAGTACTGTGGAGGCCGTACTTAAAGCGCTACCTATAGACAGTGTAGCCATGACTTGGGGTGAAGAGGTCTACTTTTCGACTCCTGTCTCCGTAGGCCTTGAGAACCCACAGGAGGTCGTTGAAAAAGGTGATATAGCTTACTGGCCGCCAGGGCGAGCACTATGCATATTTTTCGGACCTACGCCAGCGTCGAGAACCCCTGATGAGATAAGGCCAGCGAGCCCAGTGAATGTAATAGGTAGAGTGCTCGGCAACCCTAAGGTTTTTAGAAAAGTAAAGGATGGAGAACGTATAAGAATTGAAAAAGTTTAATTTTTTAATCTAGCATTTTAACTTTTGACAGAGGCTTAACCTTCATAACCTCTGGATTAACTAAGTTCTCTGGTTCTTCTCCTCTCAAAACTTTAAGTATTCCATTAACCGCTAGCTCAGCCATTTTAGATCTAGCCTCAATAGTCGCGCTGCCGGTATGCGGCGTCAACACTACATTCTTAAGTTTGGTCAATGGATGATCGGCGGGCAACGGCTCCTGCTCAAACACGTCTAAGCCGGCGCCCGCTATCCATCCTTCCTTGAGAGCTTTCACGAGAGCATCAGTGTCCACCACGGCGCCTCTAGAGATGTTTATCAAGTAGGCTGTCGACTTCATCAGTTTAAGCCTTTCCTCATTTATCAGATGGTACGTGCTTGGATTTAGAGTTACGGATAACACCACGAAATCGGCAGTCCTAAGCAGCTCTTCAAGTTCAACATATTTGACGCCCAGCTCTGCCTCCAGCTCAGGTTTTCTGCTTCTACTGTAGTAAAGTATCTTCATGTTGAAGCCCTTTGCCCTTCTAGCTATTGCCGATCCTATCCTTCCTAAACCTATAATGCCTATCGTTCTCCCCCAGACGGCGGAGCCCAGCAGGAAAGTCGGATACCAAGATATCTTCCACTCTCCATCACGTATAACGTTGTCTGACTCAACAACTCTTCTTGCCATAGCCAAAAGAAGGGCCCAGGCATGGTCAGCAACGGCATCAGTCAGGACCCCGGGAGTATTACATACATAGATGCCCCGCCTGGTGGCTTCCTCCACATCAATATGGTCATAGCCGACACTATACGTGCTTACCACTTTTAGATCTGGCGCAATATCAAACACTTCGCTATTTATTTTGTCTGTGAGGAGACAGAGCACGGCGTCTTTATCCTTAACGTGTTCCATGAGTGTCTGCCTATCAGGAGGCGAGTCGGAGTCGTACAGGTCTACGTCGCAGTGTTTCTTTAGTTCTTCAAAGGCCGGAAAGGGCAACCTTCTCGTTACATAGACTTTAGGCCTCCTCATAAAGTTCACCAAATAGTTAGAGTAGTTCCCTGCTTTAAAAAGATTCCTTAGAAAGAAATTTTCTTTAGATAAAAAGCCTATTTAACTCAGGAAGTATAACGCATTAAGATGTTATTCGAATGTTTTCTAAATGATATCTTTATATTGGCGTATATGCCCTGTCTCTACGAGACGACATGGATGTATTTAAGGCAAGGCTTGAAAGGCTCTATGAAGAGCTAAGTAACGGGCTAAAACCGCCTGAGGCTGGTAACCTTCTATCAATAGTTAAGCTGATCTGTAAGCTATGGGATCGAAGAGCCGTTAAATCTAATCATTCAGTTATGGAGATTGTATGTGCTTGGCATTTGATAAGGCAGGGCTATAAGGTACAGGTAGAAGTTGATTTGGAAAACGATCTTATATGCGACCTGTACGCCATTAAAGATGGAGACTCCCTGATAGTAGAGATTGAAACAGGGTTTGTCCCTCCTGAAAACGCTTTCGATCCTCTTACCTATAGGCTGGCTAGAATCCTAGGTAAAGTAGCTAGATACTGTAGCTACACGGACTTCTTCGCTCTAGCCACACCACCTTATCACATACTTCAAATACCCGAGTTCCTAGTCCTCGACAAGGAGGAACGGTCCCTTCGCGATGGATTAAGACTAAAAAAGATAATTGATAAGTATTATAAAAATCCACCAGTCGACTTATGGGACGTCATGCAGAGCAAAGTGGATTTTATTTACATAGTGGATGTAGACCAGCGGCAAGTATACGAGTTTTTACCTATTGAATACTTTAGGAAGGTCTTGGGATGCGAACTATCCTTAATGAAAACCACACCCCTTAAGGATGCATTCCTAACATATTATTCTCCGTCTGCCTCAACACGCTAAACCTGATAAGACAAAGCCTACCGCTAACCCTAGCAGATAACGGTGTAATAATCGGCTGTCCCGAGAACAAGGCTTTTCAACCCATTTTTCCTAGTTATATCGCCTATGATCACCGGAATACCATGTTCAGCTATTTTAACACAATATTTCAATTTAGCAAGCATGCCGCCAGTAACATCATGTGAAGACCTTCCTTCATCTTTTATGGCAATCCTCTCCCTTATTTTAATCCGCCTTATGATCCTTGCATCACTATGTATCTTAGGGTTCTTGTCGAACACCCCAGGTACATCAGTTCCAAAAATCACTTTAGCCGCCTTGATACCTATGGCCAATCTATAAATTATCTGGTCCCCCGACACTATAGCGAAACCCTTTCTAGTGTCAAAAACAGCATCGCCGTAAAGCACTGGTGTAAACCCTAATTCCAGGCTCATCTTCACAGGCGCCAAAAACAACTCTTTTATTAAGTCGCCCTCTGAATACAGAAGACTTGACGTATGCATAGGAGCTACAGGAACTCCTTGCCTGACGAACTCTTCAACGATTAACATGTTAAGCTTCATCATGGCTAGACGGACTTTCGAGTAACCTATCAGCTGTCCAGCGTTCTTTAAACCTTCATGAATCCCGTATTTAGCGGCGACTGTATGTCCATAGGAGCCGCCCCCGTGAACAACTATAAATCTGTAAGCCACGGAAAGCTCCTTTAAATCGTTTACCACAGATCTAATCACATCAAGTCTAGGCTTAAACTCCAAGTCTTTATCTGTTACCGCCGATCCACCCAGCTTAACTATTACAAGAGGTTTCTCCATCAAGAGTCCCTAATAGCTTCTTGATATTATGAATTCTGCAAGACCCTTTAGTATTTCCCTAGCCTCGCTCTTAGGCAACAGCTCTAAAGCCTTTAAGGCTTTTTTAACATATGCCCATCCTTCACCGTAAGCCCTCTCCCTAGCATTCGTCGAGTTTATGAGTTTTACAGCCTCCTTAACCATATCCTCAGACACTTCAGGGCTCCTAATTATATCCAGAAGCCTGCGACGCTCTGCCTCATCCAGCTCTTCCAACGCATAAAGTATCACTATGTTCCCAAGCTTATGCTCTATTATGTCTTTACCGACCTTTTTACCCAGCTTCTTCTCCTCAGCAAATATGTCCAGTATATCGTCAGCTATCTGGAAAGCAATCCCTATAGAGATGCCATACTCACCTAAAGCACTCAGATAATTCTCAGGCGCGCCCGCCACTATACCTCCCGCCAGACATGAGGCCTGGATCAACACACCGGTTTTATGCCTTATCATTCTAATGTACTCTTCCTTGGAAACGACTTTCCTCCTATGTCGAAATATGTAGCTATCTTCTTCCCTCCCAGCCTGCTCAAAGAGCACGTCTAACCTCTCCCCCTCTACAAGTAGCTTTACCGTTTTCGCCACCAGCCTATGAAGCCTCTCAGAGTTCTTACAGTCACATATGGCTTCACATATGGCCTCCCTGTAATGGAGGCCTGCAAGCATAGCCATCACATCACCATATAGTTTACGTGTAGTCGGCAATCCCCTTCGAAAGTCGCCATGATCTATTATATCGTCAAAAATCAGTGAGTAGTTGTGGATAAGCTCCATAGCCGCCGCTGCAGGCATAGCGTCTTCAGGATCGCCCCCTACAGCTTCACAGCACAGTATGGTTAAGGCTGGACGTACACGTTTCCCGCCGCTTTTAACCTGGTGAAGAACCACTTCGGAGAACTCCTCGTCCAGATACGATCTAAGGTATTTTTCAATATAGGGCTCTACACGGCTACCTATCTCTAGAAGTTTAGCCATTATACTCAATCCACACCACCCATCTAAACCGAAGTACTGAGTAGTCATATGCTAGCTTTCCTTAGACTTATAAAATGTTTTGGTTCACTATTTCGTAAGACCTACGTGAACCAGTAAGCCATGACTTTGATGAGAGGCTTAGAACCGCTTCAGAAGCCCTCTAACCATAGATCTGAAACGAAAAATTAATAATTAGTTCCAGCTCATCAATTAGGCTGAGGGCCCGTCGTCTAGCGGTTAGGATACCCGCCTGACGCGCGGGAGGTCCCCGGTTCGAATCCGGGCGGGCCCACTTAATTTCTAAAGGTATATAATTCCAAAATATGGTTCTCATAAGCTAGGTTAATCCAAGAAAAATTTAAGAACAACGATGA
>CAYSTQ010000010.1:11125-15662 GCA_964433855.1 uncultured Thermoproteales archaeon | reverse complement strand
AGGTTCTGGAGAAGCTAAAGGGCAGGCTAAGCGAGGTCAACAGGTATCCCAGCCTCGAAGAGGAAGATAAGCTTAGAAGGAGAATAGCGTTCTATACCGGTTTAGGGATCGAGAATATCTTCGTATGCAGCGGGGCTGACGAAGCGATACTGCTTCTTGCAGACATATACTTGGAGCCGAGTGATACCGTAGGTTTTCTCAAACCGTCATTCTCGATATATAGGTTTGCCGCTGCTAAATGGGGGACTAGAATGCTTTAGACATTGTTAAAAGAACCCTTCTTCAGACCCGGCTTAAACAAGCTGGCTAGCATGGCCAGGGCTTCGAAGCTAGTCATGGTGGCGAACCCGAATAACCCGACGGGCAACCTGGTCGTTGACGGGGAAAGTGTGCGGACGATGCTTGACGAGGCTAAGGGCCTGGTTGTAGTGGACGAAGCCTACTACGAGTTTTCAGGGGTGACTGTGGCTAGCCTCGTTAGAAAATACGATAACCTGGTTGTGCTGAGAACCTTCAGCAAGGCGTTTTCCCTGGCAGGGCTCAGAGTAGGCTACGCCTTAGCAAGCCCAGAGGTCACAGACGCTCTTTACAGGGCTAGGCCCCCTTTCACGGTGACAAGTCTCTCCCTAGCGGCAGCGACCGCTGCGTTGTCAGATCTGGGCTACGTCAGATCTTGCGTGGAGAGGATAGCCGCCGAGCGCACGAGGCTTACTGAGGAGATGTACATGCTTGAAAACGTGCAGCCCTTTCCTTCAGAGGCGAACTTCATCCTTTTCAGATCCGTTAAGGGCCTAGGTGAGAAGCTGGCTAGGGAGGGCATACTGATACGTGATCTCTCAGACGTGTTTAGTGCCCCATTCTACAGGGTAAGCGTCGGCGCTAAACAGGAGAACGATGCTTTTCTAGAGGCTTTAAAAAAGGTGGTATAAGTGGTGAGAATAGCTCTCCCTAGTAAGGGTAGGCTGCGCGAGCCCGCAATAGACCTTCTAACAGCCGCCGGGATAAGGCCAGCGGTTAACGCCGACAGAAGCCTCGTTGTCCCAACCAATATCGCCGACATAGACGTGATATATGTTAGGACCGAGGATATACCCAGCGTGGTCGCCGAGGAGGCCGCCGACCTCGGAATCACAGGCTACGACTACCTTGTGGAGAGCGGGGCAGAGGTGGTCGACCTGCTGGATCTCGGGTTCGGCAAGGCCCGCCTCGTACTAGCGGGGATAAGCGGTGCGCCGTGCACCATGGAGGGGATACCTGACGGCGCCCGGGTGGCGACCAAGTACGTCAATATAACGAGGAGGTTCTTCAGCATCAGGGGCAAGCCAGTTAAGGTGGTTAGAGTGAGCGGCGCCGCCGAGATAATGCCTCTAATAGGCGTGTCAGAGTACATCGTCGATGTCGTATCGACTGGTACTACTATGAGGATACACGGGCTCAAGGAGATAGAGACCGTGCTTGAGACGTCGGCCAGACTCATAGCGTCGAAAAAATCCCTAAAGGAAGAGGACGGCCGGATACAGGAAATCGTGCTCGCTATCAAGGGGGTTTTAGAGGCCAGGGGGAGGAAGCTCGTCATGATGAACGTTCCCGGGGAGCGGCTTATAGATGTCCTCTCAATCCTGCCAGGGATGGCT
Source organism: uncultured Thermoproteales archaeon (assembly GCA_964433855.1). Classification (GTDB taxonomy): domain Archaea; phylum Thermoproteota; class Thermoprotei; order Thermofilales; family CAYSTQ01; genus CAYSTQ01. The sequence continues at coordinate 14,028 of CAYSTQ010000010.1, read as the reverse complement.
GGGCCGACGGTCGCAAAGGTCATGTCCGAGAAGCCGATGTGGGAGGTGTACGCCGTCGTGTCCGAGGAGGAGGTTTTGAAAACTGTTGCAGACGCTAAGAGGAGGGGTGCCCGCGACATACTTATCCTAGCCATAGAGAAGGTGGTGCCCTAATGCGGTGTTTCCAGGTGATACCATCCGTCGACATCTCAAAGGGGCTCTGCGTTAAAAGGGTTAGGGGCCTACCGGGCACCGGCATGCTGATCCCGGAGAAGCCGGATGAGGTAGCGTGGATATGGGAAAGGCTTGGCGCCAGAAGGATACACGTAGTCGACTTGGACGGCGCTGTTCAGGGCAGACCGGTCAACTTCATCTCTATTGTAAAGCTGATCAGAAGAGTTAACTGCCTTGTGCAGGTCGGCGGCGGAATCCGGAGCCTGGAGGATGCGGCCGTTTTACTAGAGGCCGGCGCTAGATGGGTGGTTCTAGGAAGCGCGCCTTTTAAAAACCCGTTGTTCATGGAGGAGCTTAGATCAGTGCTAGGCTCTGGAAGGATAATGGTCTCACTAGATGTGTTGGACGGGGCAGTGATGGTTGACGGCTGGACACGGCGACGTTGCCCGTTGAGGGAAGCCCTTGAAATGATTCAGGCGTGGTCGCCAGCCGGTGTGATAGTGACGGCGATAGGGTCTGAGGGGGCCCTTTCAGGCGTGGACGCTGCCTTAGCGGCCAAGGTGCTTAACCAGCTGGAGGGGATTCCGGTCTTCTATGCTGGCGGTGTCTCCGGGCTTGAAGACATCGACTTCCTAAGATCCATCGGCTTCTCAGGCGTTGTCCTCGGCATGGCCCTTTACTCCAGCCGGATAGATCTCAGGGAGGCGGTTAGGCGATATGGCGCGTAGAGGAGTGTCTAGAAGGGTTACCGGCGAGCTCCGCGTGGAGGTTGCCGTGGAGCTGGATGGAAAAGGTTTTTTCAGAGGCGGCACCGGTATAAAGTTCTTTGATCACTTGTTGAACAGCCTCGTAAGGCATTCATGGGCTGACGTCTCCGTCTCCGTGGAGCAGCTGGTCGAGGTCGACGACCACCACGTGGTTGAAGACGTGGGTTTAGCCTTAGGGAACGCTGTTTCACAGGCCTTGGGGGATAGACGCGGGATACGTAGATTCGGCCACGCGATCGTCCCCATGGATGACGCCCTAGTCCTTGCAGTAGTCGATCTATCCGGGAGGCCGTACTGTGTAGCAAAGACGTTTTTCAAGAGGGAGGCCATAGCAGGCATGGCGCTGGAGAACATACCCCACTTCGTCTCGGCGCTCGCCTCGAGGCTTGAGGCAGCCATACATGTCCTAATGCTCTACGGGTTAAATGATCATCATAAGGCGGAGGCTGTGTTCAAGGCCTTAGGTCTGGCGTTACGGGAAGCATGGTCTTTAAGCGGTCGTGAGGATGTTGAAAGCACTAAAGAGGTGCTTGGCTGAAATGCCTTTGGTTAAGCGGATAATACCGTGTCTTGATGTTAGAGATGGAAAGGTCGTGAAGGGCGTGTCGTTCAGAAAGCTCAGGGCGGCTGGCGATCCTGCGGAGCTGGCCCGTAGATACGACGAGGAGGGGGCTGATGAGCTCGTTTTGCTTGATATAACAGCCTCTCTGGAGAGTCGGAGGACCATGCTTAGAGTTGTCGAGGAGGTGGCTGATAACGTCACAATCCCTTTCACCGTGGGCGGCGGGGTCAGGTCTCTGGAAGACGTTGAAAGCCTTCTGTGCAGCGGCGCCGATAAGGTTTCGGTTAACACGGCGGCCGTTAAAAACCCTGTTCTCATAACTAGGCTGGCCGACAGGTTCGGTAGCCAATGCGTAGTCGTCGCCATAGACGCTAAACGTGTTGGCTGGGGCTGGGAGGTCTACATATACGGCGGAAGGACGCCTACGGGCATGGACGCCGTTAATTGGGCTAGGAAGGCTGAGAGCCTTGGAGCGGGGGAGCTACTAGTTACTAGCATTGATGCTGATGGCGGCCGCCGCGGCTACGACCTGGAGTTGCTGAGAAGGATAACGTCCAGTGTTAACATACCTGTTATAGCTTCGGGCGGCGCCGGAGGGCCTAGACACGTTTATGAGGCCCTGACGAAGGGGGGTGCTGATGCCGCCCTGGCAGCCTCGATATTCCACTATGGCGTCTACACTGTGATGGACGTTAAAAACTATCTGGCCGGTAGAGGGGTTCCCGTGAGGTTGAACCTATGAGGCAACCGATCAGGATCGGCGAGCTGGATCAGTTAAAGGAAGTGTTTAACCGGGGCCGTAAGCCGTCCGAGGCTGTTATCAAGCATGTTGCGGGCATAATCAGGGATGTTAGGAGTAGAGGGGATGAAGCATTGAGGTATTATACCGCCGTGTTCGACGGAGTGAAGCTGGACAGGATAGAGATGGATGGAGAGGATGTTGAGGAGGCTTACAGGTTAGTGGCGGATGAGACGGTGGAGGCTATTAGGTTGGCGGCCGAGAATATAAGGAGGTATCATAAAGAGCAGATGCCTAGATCCTGGATCAAGGAGGTAGCCCCAGGGTTAACGGTAGGCCTTGTTTGGAGGCCTCTTAGAAGGGTTGGCGTATACGTCCCTGGTGGCAGGGCTGCCTATCCGTCCACGGCGTTGATGACCGTGGTTCCGGCCAAGGTCGCTGGTGTGGATGAGGTGTATGTGGTCTCGCCGCCGGGGAGAAACGGCAAGGTGGACCCGCTGGTTCTGGTGGCGGCCGACATAGCTGGCGCCGACAAGGTTTTTTCGGTTGGAGGTCCTCAGGCTGTGGCGGCGTTAGCCTACGGGACTGAAACCGTACCTAGGGTTGACAAGGTGGTTGGGCCTGGGAACATCTATGTCTCGGCGGCAAAGCTTCTAGTGTCCAGGGATGTCGCCATAGACAT
>CAYSTQ010000010.1:0-11115 GCA_964433855.1 uncultured Thermoproteales archaeon | reverse complement strand
ATGATGTGTGGTCCATCGGAGCTGGTCATCCTGGCCGATCCTGAAGCCGACCCTAAGCTGGTGGCCCTGGACATGATGGCTCAGGCTGAGCATGACCCTGAGGCGTACTGTGTCCTCATATCCCTTGACGAGGGATTAGCGTACAGGGTTTACGACATGATAAGAATGGAGGCAGAGGGGGTCGCTAGGGCCAGCCTGTTAAACAGAGGGCTGATCTTGATAGCTGAATCGGTTGATGAGGCCCTCAGGATATGTGAGGAGATAGCGCCCGAGCATCTACACCTGCACGTCAGGAATCCCTGGGAGATACTGTCTAGTATCAGGAGTGCTGGCGTCGTCATACTTGGTGGGTGGTCTCCTCCTGCAGCTGGAGACTACATCGTTGGCTGCAACCATGTGTTGCCTACTGCGCGGCAGGCCGTTGTGCGAGGCCCTCTCACGGTGTATGATTTTCTTAAACCCATATCGGTTTACAGACTGTCCCGGGAGGCCTGTGATGCCTTGAGGCTGGCCGTTAGGCTTGCCGAGGCAGAGGGGTTTAGATACCATGCGTTAAGCCTGGAGGGAAGGATATGCGGGCCGAGATACTAGATGAGGTCTACGGGGTTGTGCTGGACAGGATTAGAAACCCTAGGCCGGATTCGTACACCAGCGGGCTCGTCAGCAAAGGTTTGAAGGCTGTGGCGAGGAAGGTTGGCGAGGAGGCTCTGGAGGTGGTGATGGCTTCGCTGGTTGAGGATGATGAATCCATCATTATGGAGGCCGCCGACCTGCTGTACCACTTACTAGTGCTCCTAGCCGTCCGCGGAATACCTGTTGAAGAGGTGTGGAAGGAGCTTGAGAGAAGAAGGCGTTAAAATAGGGGTTGTGGCGTACGGGGTAGGCAACATCAGAAGCGTTTTAAAAACAGTTAAGATAGCTGGGGGCTGTCCGGTGGTGGCTCGACGTCAGAATGATCTCCAGGGTGTGGACGGCGTCATCCTGCCAGGGGTCGGGGCGTTCAAGGCTGCCATGAACTATTTGAAAAACAGGTTTCACCTTCTCCCAAGCCTCTTGGAAGAGGTTCCGGCTCTAGGAATATGTCTAGGTATGCAGTTACTGTTTGAGGAGAGCGAGGAGGGCGGTTTAACCAGCGGTTTAAAGTTGATGAAGGGTCGCGTTAAGAGGCTTCCGCCCAGCGTAAAGGTGCCGCACATGGGTTGGAATGAGGTGGAGGTCGTGAGGCGGATCCCCCTTCTCGAGGGGTTACCTAACAGGTTCTACGCATACTTTGCCCATTCATACGTTGCTGTATGCGGACGGGAAAACACGGTGGCTTACACCAGTTATGGAGTTAAGTTTCCCTCTGTTGTGGCTTATGGTAACCTATACGGCACACAGTTTCATCCAGAGAAAAGCGGTTTACTTGGACTACGTATAATCAGGAACTTTGTGTCCATTGTAGCTGGCCGAGCTGCACGAGTGTGATGGATTTGCTGAGGCTTAGCCGGGATTCCGCTGAAAAGATAGCGGAAAAGCTTAACTATAGGCATAGAGCCCGGACAGTGGTGGCCGTCGTACAGGAGGCTGGCACCGGGACTGTTTTAATGGTTGCTAGCATGAATAAAGAGGCTGTAGTGGCGACTCTGACAACCGGGCTGGCGCACTACTGGAGTCTTACAAGGAGGCGGCTGTGGCTTAAAGGAGAGACTTCTGGGAACATTCAGATAGTGGAGAAATTCTATGTGGATTGTGATAGGGACGCCGTCCTACTAGTAGTTAAACAGGTTGGCGTAGCCTGTCATAAGGGGTTTAAGACATGCTTCCACAACAGTGTTGGAAAAGACGGGGATCTGATCACTGTAAGCTAAAAGAGTTAAGTTATGATTTCTCCTCTCATCTCCGCTCTGATTACAGGAGGGCTTCTGATCATAAACCGTGTCTAGGCTGTTTTCGGAAACATTGGCTGGCTATCATCCTATGCAAATCGACGATTCCAAGAGCGATTTTTAAACTGGCAATCTATTACCGGTACTAGGATGGTAAGCTTATATTAGCGGCCGTATTATGTTTCAGTGAAAGGTGATGACTGTGAAACCTGTTAAATTCGGCGTTGTGGGGGTTGGAGTCGGGGGGACATTTGCCACTAGGGCTATAAAGGAGATACTGGAGCCTGAGGGGGTGGCTCAGGTTATAGCCGCCTGCAGCGCTCACGAGGAACGCGTGAAGGGGTTTGCGAGTAAATGGGGGCTTGAACAATACTATACCAACTATAGGGATCTATTGACCAAGTCAGGTATAGACGCCGTCATAATCTCGACGCCGCACTATATGCATTTTCCGATGGCCATAGAGGCTATGGATGAGGGTGTCCATGTGCTTGTGGATAAGCCCATAGCCATAGACCTGAGGGAGGCTGACGAGATGATCAAGAGGGCTAGGAGGAGCGGCGTTAAGCTGGGCGTCATATTCCAGGGACGGTTCGATCCCAAGATAAGGAAGGTGAAGAGCCTGATTGAGGAGGGCCGTCTAGGCCAGTTGATAATGGGGGAGGCTTACGTGGAGTGGTTTAGGGATCAGGAGTACTATGAGAAAAGCCGTTGGCGCGGCAGATGGGCTACTGAGGGAGGAGGCGCTTTGATTAATCAGGCTATACACACGATAGACCTGCTTGTATGGCTTATGGGCGGCGTAGATCACCTCTGGGCTTTAACAGGGACCATGGCTCACAACATCGAGGTTGAGGATCTCGCGGTGGCCGCGCTTAAATTCAAGAATGGGGCGTTTGGGCTAATACTCGGGAGCACCGCTATATATCCTGGTCTTCCGACGAGAATAGAGATTCACGGCGTGGACGGCACCGTGATCTGGGAGGCTGAGATGATAAAGAAGATAGCTATAAAGGGCGAGCCTGAATACAGCGAGGAGGAGAGGGTGGAGGGCTTGGCTTCCTGGACTAGGCCTGAGGCTGTACCGCCGAAGAACCATGCGGAGGTTATAAAGGACTTCGCTAGGGCTGTGTTGGAGGACAGGGAGCCTCAGGTGAACGGTGAGGAGGGCCGTAAATCCCTTGAGGTTATAAGAGCCATATATATGTCGGGCAGGACGGGCTCTGTGATTAAATTCCCCCTGTACGAATAAAATAGTTTTTAAACTTGTTTTACTAGGGGTTTATCACCATGGTTAAGGCCGTCGTATTTGACCTAGACGCTACCCTGGTTGACTCTGCTGATGCGCACATAGAGGCCTGGATTGAAGCAGCCAAGAGAATTGGGCTGAAAAGCGTCGGGAAGGAGGCCGTCAGAAAGCATTTCGGGAAGACGTCCTACGAGATAGCCTATGCGCTTTTAGTGGAGCACGGCGGCGACGCGTCGAAGGCTGGGAAGATGGCGGAAGAGAAGGATAGGCTGTTCGCTGCTGAATACGCTAGTCATGTTAAGCCGATGCCTGACGCCCGCTATACGCTTTCAAGGCTTAAGGAACTAGGAGTAGCCATAGCCGTCGTTTCCTCAAATCCCAGAGATATAATCCTTAAAATGCTGCGGGCAGCCGGTTTAGCGGACATGGTTGACGCCGTCGTCGGGCAGGACGAGGTGTGTGAGGGGAAGCCGTCGCCGGAACCCGTTCTAAAGGCTATGGAGAGGCTTGGAGCAGAACCGGGCGAGGCGCTCGTTGTCGGCGACAGTATATATGATGTAAGAGCTGGCAAGAGCGCCGGGGCTGTAACCGTGGCTGTCGCTACCGGTATGATGAGTGTTGAGGAGTTGAAGGAGGCTGATTATGTTTTCAGGCGGCTGAGCGATATTTTAACTATTTTGGAGGGCGGGAAACAGCAGTGAATAATATTATAAATTCCTCTTCAAGGAGCTATTGCTGAAAGTTTCCAGAAACCGTTTAAAGCCTGTCTAAGTCCTTATATGTGGTGTGTTTACCCATTTAATACACGTCTGAACCAGGATATGGCCTGCGAATATTTTCAGCGGTGTCAGTCCCTATTCATTATTCTAATATCTCGGATCTTGAAATGATAATTACGGGAGCTCTGATGACGGTTTTCGTTGACAGGGATAAGCTCTCTCCGAGACATATACCTAGCAGGCTCCCTCACAGGGAAAGACAGATAGATTTGGCCATCAGCTTCTTCAGGGACTTTTTAGAGGGAAAGGGAGGAAGGTATACTAGAATAATACAGTTTGTAGGGCCCATAGGGGTAGGTAAAACCTGTACAGCGCATCATGTGGCTAAGGCGTTGAAAACGGCTGCGGCGAAAATAGGGCTTAGGCTTCTTTTCGCCTATTTGAACCTTAGGCTTGAAGCGCCGTCTAAATATGTTCTGTATAGGTCGCTGGCGTACAAGATCGATCCATGTCTTGAGTCCAGGAGTCTAAGCCCCAAGGAACAGTTGTTAAACGTCATTAGGTATGTTAAGGCAACTGGCTCATATCTTCTTCTGGTGGTGGACGAGATAGATGAGTTTCTTAAGAAATCCAGTGAGGAGGGGCTGGTATATGATTTAACAAGGCTGTCAGAGCTTTACCCAGGTGAACGCAGCGGGGTCATGGGTCTTGTCTTCATAGCTAGAAGCCTGGATTGGCGGAGCCTGTTAAGCGACGCCGAGAAGTCGACACTTGGAAACCTTATGATAGGCTTCAAGCCGTATAGCAGGGATGAGGTGTACGATATCCTTGAGTATAGGGCGTCTGAAGCCTTTAGAAAGGGCGCCGTTGGGCCGGAGGTCCTGGAGTATATATCTGAGGCCACAGTGAGGCATGCGGGAAGCGACATAAGATATGCGCTTGATGTTCTTCTCTACAGCGGGGTTCTGGCGGAAAACGAGGGGGAGACAAGGGTGACGCTGGATCATGTAAGGGCGGTTCTCGGTTCTTTTGACCACGTACTGACCTCCCGAGACATAGCTGAGATGAACACGGAGGAGAAGCTCGTCCTGTTATCGGTGGCACGAGCCCTTAAGATGACAGGTAAACAGTATGTGGCTCTTAAAGAGGTTAGGAGTAGCCTTAGGATAATCTGTGAACAATATAATATTAACCCGATGAGTGAAGGCCTATTCGAGGACGTTTTACAGAAGCTTTACGAGGAAGGCATGGTGGACATAAAGGGCGTGGCTAAGATAGGCATCTCCAGAATGCCCGTGGAAAAACTCTCGTTGTTTCTAGATGAAATAATAGGTAATATAACAACTGAGCTGATTCTCTAGTACGCGGCATCCTCGATTTCGCTGGTTGCTTTAAGCATGTAGTTCCTTATAGCCCAGCCGTATTCCTCCCTCAATATTAGTATCGCCGCCTGGGGAGGTATCACGCCTCTCTCGGTTATTATGGCGTCTATGTACTCTGGAGGGGTAACGTCGAATGCGGGGTTCCTGATCTTTATACCGGGGTGTTTCCTCATGAAGTCGCTGCTAACCACCTCGGTTGGGCTGCGCTCCTCTATTTTGACGAGTTCGCCTACTACGGTAGCCGGGCTGAACTTGTAGCTTTCAGCGGCGACGAACAGGTTTGTCCTAGCCTCATGGGCTGCTAAAGCTATCATAGACGTGCCTATCTTGTTAACGACTGCGCCGTTGGCCGTAACAGTATCGGCGCCCACAACCACCTTGTCTATGTCCTTCATGAAGAGCCTCACAGCCGAATCCGGGATTAACGTGACCTTGACGCCGTTCTCAGCGAGCATTCGAACCGTTATGTGCCCCTGGAACTTAGGCCTGGTCTCGGTGGCTAGAACATTTAGGCTCTTCCCCTGTTTAACAGCGTGTATTATTACTGAGAGCGCGGCAGAACTGTTACAGTGGGTTAGTATGGTGTCCCCATCTCTTAGACGGCCAGCCCCTATCTCCCCTATTCTCTTAGTCGCTGTTCTAGAGTACTGGATAAAGTTCTCCGCCGACTTTATAGTGGTCTCAACCAGTTCACTTAACCCAACACCGCTCCTATACGCCTTCTCCGTCCTCGATATAACGTAGCTTAAAGCGTTCGGGAGGGAGACAGCCGTCGGCCTGGTAGCCCTAACGTGGCCAGAGACCATACGTATATACTCCATATATTCGTTCACGTCTCTCCCCTTGAATTTCTCTGCGGCTATTTTCAGGCTTAGGGCTCCTGCCTGAGCTATTCTGCTAGCGCCCCTAATCCTCATCTCTCGTATGTCGTCAGCTATTTTCAGCACCTCTGGCGGGATCTTCATAGCAGACCACCTCCGCTCATCCGCTTTCCGGCATGAGGAGGCCATCCATAGAGTTCACTAAGGATGAAGGATACTGCCTGAGGGGCCAGTAAGCCTCTCTCGGTTATTATGGCGTCTATGTACTCTGGAGGGGTAACGTCGAAAAGCGGGCACCTGGCGCTAACATACCCGGCTAAGTCGCCCAGGTCCGGCAACAGGCTTTCAGCCTCTCCCTCCATCAGCTCGACGAGCTCTCCAAACATTGTCCTAGGGCTGAGCTTCAGCATTGGCGCTAGCGCGAACACGGTGACTCGAGCTTCATGTGCCGCTAGGGCTACGCATGACGTCCCGACCTTGCTGACAACAGCGCCGTTCGCCGCTATGGCTTCAACGCCTATGAACACCTTGTCTACATTCTTCATGAAGTATCTAGTAGCCGAATCCACAAACAGGGTTACAGGTATCCCTGCCGCCTCAAGTTCCTCAGCCATTTTAAGCCCCTCAGAACCAGGCCTCGATTCGGCTATGAACACTTCTATGGCTTTACCCTTTTGCTGAGCGTTAGCTAAAGCTTTAGCAACTATTGTACTGTATGAGAACGTCATGATTACGTCTCCTTTTTCTACAATGTTGCTGGCTATGGCGGCAACCACGTTAACGGTCTCTACGAGCATTTTTCGTGCTCTTTCGCAGGCCCTGTGTACAACATCCTTCAGTTCTTCGAAAGAGGCGGTTTCAGCCTTCTCCTTCACCCTGTTTGAAAACCTCGCTAGCAGATTCGTCATTAATACATTTGCCGGCCTAGCCTTGATTGCCTCCTCCTGTACAAGCTCTATACCTTTAAGTAGCTCCTCTTTGTTTTCAGCCACGTCTGCCAGCTCATCTATAACGTCCAGTACGGCTACCACGGCGTTAGTCCCGCTCTGTATACGTCCGAGCCGTATGTCCTCTATAACTCTCTTGAACTTGGACGTTAACGTGAAGCCCACATCCTACACCTCACGGCCTCCTTTGCGATCCTCTCTAAAAAGACATTTTACATCTTATATACCTTATAAAGCTACCGTGGCGCTATAGCCGTCTCCATAAACACTTGTCTATCTAATTACTGGTTATGCTAGGCAAAATTTTTAGGAAACTTGTAAAAACGTTAAAAACATTAGGTGTTAACGAGGGAAGCCTAATGCTGAGGCAAACCACATTGCCATATCTGGTTGGAGCAGGGATTCTGCTGGTTTCAATATATCTATTTATGATGTTTCTTAATCCTCAGAACCTGGGGCTATTGTTAAACGGAATTGCTGTTGCGGCTGCGGCAGCCACTGTTTACGCCGGTATCACGGTTATTAGGCAGCAGAAAAAGATATTTGGTGTTTCCATGAGGGCTCCATGGTTCTTCATATCTTTAGGTTTCTTCTTCTGGTTTGCTGGAGAAGTCTGTTGGTTTATCGAACCTAAGCCTTGTCATATACGGCCTATATCACTAGCCGACTTAATGTGGGTTATAGGCTATGTGTGCGTGCTTTACGGCTTCGGTAGCGGGTTGCGGCCGCTTACACGTTTAGCCAGGGTGCTCGGCGGATTTAAGGCTAGTATCACGTGTGCGGCCCCCCTGCTTCTAGCCAGCCTTTTACTGTCGCTTATGGCTCCATGTCTGCAGCGGATATTCCTGGAGAAAGGTAGCCTAGCCGCCTTAGTAGATTTCATTTATGTTTTCCTAGATATAGCGGTTTTCACAGTTGCGGTGGAGGGAGCGTTTTTCCTCGGCTGGAGAAGCAGGGCAAAGGGGCTCATCATAATGTCGGCAGGCTTGATCATGCTGGCTATAAGCGATATACCGTACTCGCTAGTAGGTGGGTACTGGCCTGGTAATCCGCTGGATCTCCTGTATGCCTTAAGCTACATGGTGATAGCTACTGGCGTATATGAGTACAGTAGGCAGCCAGTTGTAATCTGACTCATCTAACTCGCAAAAAATCCTCGTTGAATAGGACAGCTTAGGAAAAATCATTGCCGGTTTAGCCTGGCTGGTTATTAAAGAGGCTGGACGCCATAAATTAAAGACTTTTATGTTATGGTTGGAAAGCCTTGAAAGATATAGAATGCCTTAGAATTTTACCAAGAAGCCTGGATTCAAGGCTTTTCCATAGGTCTTGTCCTAGCCATTTAGAAAAATATTTGAAGATAACTGTTCAGTGGTTTTCCTTTTCTCTGATGAAGGGGACTTGGTGATACCTGGTATCTTTATGAGCGTGGAGCCTTTGGGGTTGAGAGATGAAAACTTAGAAGTATGTAACCCTAATTAAGTAGTAAAGGCCGGTGAGGGTAGTTGGGGGATATTATGGGGTCGCTGGGCAAAATACAGGATGAGCTGTTGACAATCCGGGTCTTAGATACGCACGAGCACATTTATCCATATAGGATGATGCTGGCGAGGAAACCGGATATTTTCGAGGTTTTAAAGGGAAGCTATGTGTCGTGGGTTGCGCGTATGCCTAGAAAAGGGGATTTTGAAGGGCTTGCCGAAAGCCTATGCCGTATTAAAGGGAACGCCTTTCTAAGAAGCTGTATGAGGGCTATCAAGGAGATTTACGGCGTCAGTATAGATAAGCTAGACGAGGCAAGTCTAAAGAAGGCCTCCGAGAAAATAGCTAAAGCGTATCTTGATGAGAACTGGCAGAGAACCGTTCTCCGGGAAAAGGCCGGGATAGACAGGTGTATTCTCGATCCATACTGGGATGTATGGATCGAGGATTACGATAGGGAATGCTTTGTCTTAGCGCTTAGGATAAACATGTTTCTCTTCGGCTACAATAGGGAGGCTAGAGATCATAACGGAAACACGCCTTATGTTCTCGCCGAGAAACTCGGTTTCCACATAGACAGCTTTGACGACTACCTGGAGTTCGTCGATTTCACCCTGAGAAAAGCTAAGGAGCAGGGATACGTCTGCCTTAAATCAGCGTTGGCCTACGACAGGGATCTACGCTTTGACCACGTAGAGGAGGAGACTGCCAGAAGAGTTTTCGGAAAAGGGGAGAAGGAGCTGAGCGAGGGGGAGAAACGGGCCTTCGGCGATTTCGTGATGCACTACATATTATCCAGAGCTGAGGAGTATGGCTTTCCAGTACAGTTTCATACGGGCTTAGCCCTTATAGAGGGGTCAAACCCGATGAACCTAGTGAACCTCTTTAGACGTTTTCCAGGCGTTAAGTTCGTGCTCTTCCACGGCGGTTATCCATGGACCTCCGAAACCGCCGCTCTAGCCCTAAGCTTCCCGAACGTATACGTTGACCTATGCTGGCTACCCATAATATCGCCTACAGCCAGCCGTGAACTGCTAAGAGAGCTCATAGAGACCACGGGTGGCCAGAAAATCATGTGGGGCGGCGACTGCTGGGTTGTAGAGGGAACATATGGAGCTCTGCTTTCTATGAAGAGCGTCCTTGCAAGGGTTTTAGCGGAGTATGTGGAGGAAGGCTATATGTCGCTAGGGGATGCTGTCGACGTAGGGGAAAGAATACTACGGCTTAACGCAGAGGAGCTTTTCCGAATCTAACAGTTTTTGGGCTCATGTTTTTACTAGTTTACGCAGCTCCTTCAGGAATGGCAGCACGTCCTCGCTGATCATAGACCAGTCTACGCCTGATGGCTTGGGGGGTCTAGGATGAACCTCTATCAGCCTAGTAGGGGTTGCTATAATGTCTATCGTTAGGTCATGCGGCTCCACCGGTAAGCTATCCACCAGTTGAAGATCATGTATCGTCGTCGCAACTAGAGTTCCTTCATCAATCCTGCCGAGCTCACGTAACACGGCGTATTCAAGATCGCCGTAGCCTCCACCCTTCCCCAGTCTTATCCCGGTTCGGGACACGGCGACGGAGCCCAAAACCACCATATCCACCTTAGGTATCTCGTTTAGTTTAACTGGCCTGCCGAGGCTAAACATGCCTCTTATGGTCGTAGCCCATCTCACCCTGCCTCTAGGCACCAAACCGGGCTCGAGAAGCAGGAAACCTGACTTAAACCTGGGGGTTGGAGCTAGCAATAGCTTTCCTTGTTTAAGAACAGTCTCTCTCACAGGCCGTTGAGGAGAGTCGGGGCCCACCATAACTACTCTGGCTTGTTTGAAGCCTTGATGAGCGGCAAGCCTAGCTGCGGCGACGCCGGCGCCTTTAAAGTTAGGGATTCTTCCAACCACTGGCTTAGGCGGCAACGCCGCGTTTTTCTCCTCAAGTAGCCTCCAAATACGCCTTCTTACGGCCTCTTTAGAACCTGTATTATTCATAACATCTCTAAGAATTGAAAACGAGAGATATACGTTTAACCGTTTGTTAATCTATTCACAGGCTCTTCAGTTTTTCACGACTTAAGGAATATTGTTACAAAAATGACGCCAAAGCCCCCCTGCTTTAGCGGGGAGAGTGTCAACTTCTAAGTATTGGGAGAGTAAGACACCTGAGCCCTCCCCTACCCTTTAAGGCCTCGTTAAGCTCTATGCTGACCACGTCTATTCCCGCGGCCTCAAGCAGTCTTCTAGTAACCCTGTTCGCCCTATCCCCATTTAGAAACAGGACCTTTCCCGGCTCTAGCGTGAGCCAGTTTAAAGCCAGATTTCTGAAATCCTCTCTAGGCACCTCGATTATCTCAAACTCTAACGCCTTAAGTAGCTTCATCAGGCTTTCCCCTACGGCTTCCCTGTAGATCCCGGCCACCTCCCAGGAGGCCATATTGAAAGCCAGGTCTAGATGAAAAGCCTCCTTTAACTCAACATAGTGAATCCTGTCGACAAGCCCCTGCCTACGTAGAAGTCTGAACACCTGCTCGGCGCCCTCACGGTTGCTTCTCTCCCCGACACCGACAACCATATCCCTGGGCGTGATAAAGAAGACGTCGCCTCCCTCCAGGAAGCCCGGTTCCCTTACACGCCCAAGAAGAGGTATTCCCTCTTCC
>CAYSTQ010000009.1:13939-18316 GCA_964433855.1 uncultured Thermoproteales archaeon | reverse complement strand
GGTTCTCCTGACCTAAGATGGAGTTATCCTTGAAGGCTGCGGGTTCGGCTCCCCCGGGATTAGAGTAGGTGAACTAGTTTTTACAACCGGAATGGTTGGGTATCCTGAGTCGCTTACAGATCCTTCATATAAAGGACAAATATTAATAATAACCCATCCTCTTATAGGTAATTATGGAGTTCCAGATAGGAATATTAAAGAAAATGGAATACCGCTACACTACGAATCAGATAAAATACAAGTAGAAGCTCTAGTGGTGGCCTATGAAACAGATCCAAGCCATTGGGCTTCAACCATGAGTCTGCACCAATGGTTAAAATCCGAAGGTATTCCTGGGGTCTCGAATGTTGACACTAGAATGCTTGTGGAACATATAAGGGAAAAAGGTACGGTTATGGCTGTTGTCGCCGTTTACCCTGAAAATGAGGAGATAGACATAGAGCAACTTAAAAAGATCTTAGAGAGAACTGAAAGATACGATTATAAAAACCTGGTAGATATGGTGGCCCCCCCTAAAACGATTCTGCATGTGCCGGATCATGGCTATGACGACACGGTTGTATTAATAGACTGTGGTGTGAAATACGGTATAGTTCGAGAACTGCTCAGAAGACGTATCAGGGTTATCAGGATACCGCCTCGTGAAAACCCAATTAAATGCTTAGAGGAATATAATGCAAGCGGTGTGGTCATTAGTAATGGGCCGGGGAATCCGGCGCTTTTAACTAATGTAATAGAGAACTGTAAAATATTAATGGAATATAGTATACCAGTTCTCGGAATATGTCTTGGGCATCAGCTTTTATCTATGGCTGCTGGAGCCAAAACCTTTAAGCTCAAATATGGGCATAGAGGTCTAAACAAGCCATGTCTAGATTTAGAAACAGGAAAATGTTTTGTAACAAGTCAGAATCACGGTTTCGCTGTAGATGTTGAAAGCCTTAACGGTACAGGGCTTAAACTATGGGCTATAAACGCCGATGATATGACGGTGGAAGCTGTTAAACATTCTAAGCTTCCTATACTCTCTGTCCAGTTTCATCCAGAGGCTTCCCCTGGACCCACGGATGCATCCTGGATTTTTGATCTATTTCTAAAGAATATTAAAAAGTATTACATGAACAGATGGGGTGGCTAAAATGGAAACACCTAAGAAAGTGCTTGTGATAGGGTCTGGAGCGATAAAAATAGCTGAGGCTGCCGAGTTCGACTACAGCGGTAGCCAGGCATTAAAAGCTCTTAAAGAGGAAGGTGTTGAAACAGTACTGGTAAACCCCAACGTAGCTACCATACAGACAAGTTATGAATTCGCAGATAAAGTTTATTTATCTCCGCTTAAACCCGAGTTTCTTGAAAAAATAATAGAACTTGAGAACCCAGACGGTATACTGCTTGGCTTTGGGGGACAGACAGCGCTTTCGCTGGGAGTACAGTTACATTACAGGGGAACTTTGGAAAAATATGGTGTAAAAGTCCTAGGCACTCCTATTAAAGGCATAGAAAAGGCGCTTAACCGAGATCTATTCAGGAAAACAATGATTGAATACGGTCTTCCGATACCTCCCTCTGCTGCCGCTAAAACTCCAGAGGAAGCAATAGATCTAGCCGGTAAAATAGGGTTTCCTGTAATAGTTAGGGTGAGCTTTAACCTAGGAGGTAGCGGAGCCTTCGTAGCCTATAACGAAAAGGAGTTTAGTGAAAGAATCCTTAGGGCTTTCGCTCAAAGCGAAATAAGCCTGGTTTTAATCGAGAAATATTTAGGGGGATGGAAAGAGATAGAGTTCGAGATAGTGCGTGACCGCAAGGGTAATGCTGTAGCTACGGCGTGTCTTGAAAACGTGGATCCCATGGGGATCCATACAGGGGTTTCAATAGTTGTCGCGCCGTCTCAAACGCTGACTAACAGGGAATATTATAAGTTAAGGAAAGCTAGTATAGGAGTAGCTGACTCGATAGGATTGATAGGAGAATGTAATGTACAACTGGCGCTAGATCCAGGCTCTGAAGAATATTATATTATAGAGACTAACCCCCGCATGTCCAGAAGCAGTGCTTTAGCAAGTAAAGCCACAGGCTATCCGTTAGCATACATAGCTGCTAAACTTGCTCTAGGATATACTCTAGACGAACTCCTCAATAAGGTAACCGGTGTAACATGTGCCTGTTTTGAACCAAGCCTAGATTATGTAGTAGTCAAGGTACCCAGATGGGATTTCGCTAAATTTGAAAGGGTCGACAGGAGCTTAGGCCCTGAAATGAAAAGTATAGGGGAAGTCATGGCCATAGGTAGAAACCTTGAAGAGGCTTTTCAAAAAGCCATACGTATGCTTGACATAGGCGAACCAGGTCTTACAGCAGGATCATATTATGAGAAACCGGAGCCGCTTCACGATATTCTGGAAAAAATAAGGAAAGGAGAACCCTACTGGCCTCTCCATGCAGCCAAAGCCCTTCGTTTGGGGGTCAGCGTTGATGACATATTTAAAATAACAGGTGTAGATAGGTTCTTTATAAATGTAATTAAAAACGTTGTAGAACTAACTGAGGAGTTGCGTGGTAGAAGGCTTGAAGACAAGAGAGTCCTACCCCTCCTTCTTAAAGCTAAGGAGCTAGGATTTAGTGATGAACAAATAGCTAAGTTACTAAATACGACTCCGAAAGCGGTGCGTAAGCATCTAAGGGATCACGGTATAAAGCCCTACGTTAAAAGAATAGATACGTTGGCAGCGGAATGGCCAGCACAGACAAATTATCTATATGTTACGTATGCTGCCTGCAAAAACGATATACCTAAAGCTGCTGGCAAAAAGCCGAAACTACTGATAATAGGTGCAGGCGTATTCAGAATAGGAGTCTCGGTGGAGTTCGACTGGGCCACTGTAAACTTCGCCAACGCTGCAAACAGGAGAGGATATGAAGTAATAATCCTGAACTATAACCCGGAAACCGTCTCTACTGACTGGGACATGAGCGATAAACTCTATTTTGAAGAAATAACATTTGAACGAGTACTGGATATATATGAGCATGAGAAAGCTAAGGGAGTAGTAACCTTTGTAGGCGGGCAACTTGCCAATAATCTCGCTAAAAAACTAGAAGATAACGGCGTACGTCTAATAGGAACACCAGGCCATATTGTGGACATAGCCGAGAACCGAGCACGGTTTTCAGCCTTACTAGATAAGCTAGGACTAAAACAGCCAGAATGGATAGAGGCTAAAAGTTTAAAGGAAGTGGTAAAGTTTGCTGGGTCTATAGGCTATCCTGTAATAGTAAGACCTAGCTATGTTCTCAGCGGTACGGCCATGAAGGTGGCTTACAGTAGTAGTGAACTAGTCAACTTCCTTAAAACGGCTACAGAGATATCTTCTGAATACCCAGTAGTAGTATCTAAGTTCGTTGAAGGGGCTATTGAGGCAGAAATAGATGCTGTGGCAGACGGTAGACGAGTAGTAGGGGTGCCAATAGAGCATATAGAGGAGGCAGGAGTGCATAGTGGGGATGCGACCATGGTAACACCTCCAAACAGGCTTTCTCCAACAGCTGTTAAAAAAATGAAGGAGGCAGCTGCTAAAATAGCCTTAGAACTAGGGATAAAGGGGCCGTTCAACATACAGTTTCTCGTTAAAAACGGTGAAGTCTACGTAATCGAGCTAAACCTAAGAGCTAGTAGGTCTATGCCTTTTGTATCTAAGTCTAGAGGAATAAATCTTATGGAGTTAGCTGCCCAAGCAGTTCTTGACGGTGTACTAAAAATAGGTGAAGAAGGCGAGTTCTACGAACCACCTGCTAACGTGTGGGCTGTTAAAACACCGCAGTTCTCATGGACCAGATTACGTGGAGCATACCCATTCCTAGGACCGGAAATGAGAAGTACTGGTGAAGTCGCCGTTATCGGAAAAACCTATGAAAGCGCTCTTTTAGCTAGCTGGCTAGCTGCCCAACCAAATAAAATGCCGTCCGCGGATACAGCTATTTTAGTATACACGGCCGTTTCTAGGGATAAATCTATTTTTGCCAAAGCAGCTATGAATCTTATAGATTTAAACTACAGCGTACTCACAATAGATAGGGCTGCAATAGAGTTGCCAGATGTAAATTTCATTAATATTAAAGATGCCATTAAAATGTTAAAAACTGGAAAAATAGGTCTCGTAGCTACGAGTGGTTACACACCAGAAACGGATTATGAAATACGCAGATGGGCGGTCGACCTGAACATTCCGTTAGTACTAGATGCTCATCTAATGCTTGAATTGTCAAAAGCTATCAAAAGAAAAGGTAAAAACCTTAACCAGCTCATAAGCGAAACCTGCATATTACTACCATATCAATCAGTCATACCTAAAACCAAAATATATGCTTCTAATCCACACA
>CAYSTQ010000009.1:0-13839 GCA_964433855.1 uncultured Thermoproteales archaeon | reverse complement strand
CTACCATATCAATCAGTCATACCTAAAACCAAAATATATGCTTCTAATCCACACAGAGGAAAGCCTAACAAATAACTAGTCAATATGATTTAATAGTTATATTAAATATTAATAAATTATTACGTTTACTATCTAATCCTTTCAACTTCGGGCTTTATCCTTTTAAATATATCAAAAAATAAAAAACCAGCTAATCCGCCTAAAATGGCATGTATAGCAACAAACCCATAAAGAAAGAACGTTAACGGCCATGACCAACCTAGAAAAGCATTAAAAGCCCAGTAAATAATGAAGTCGCCAGGTATCGTGTTAATTAATCCAATTACTGTATAAAATAATTTTGACTTTCGGGTATTGTTTAACAAATGAAAGTAAGCATCGACGATAATTCCTCCTGCAGCCCATGAAGGAATAATGATCCATTTTACTGGAGGACCGCCTGGTAAAAACGTGGATATAAATCCGCTAACAATCTGCATTAAAGTAGCTGCGCCATCCTTATCAATAATTGTTCTCACCATAAGTATGAGAGTTGTACTTACCGGTATTGAAATAGCAGCATAAAGCCCTGGGAGAGGAGCCGGTATAAAGTTTGTTGTTAACGTACTTAGGGCGGAGAGGCATCCAAATATCGAAATTATAACTATATCCTTTGATGTGAAGTAAGTGGTCGACAAGAGGTCTAACCTCCTATTTTACTTTATATTGTACTAACAACTGAAACGCCTTTTCCGTCTACAATATAATATTCTCCTTTTGCGCAATCAATGCAGACCGGCTTTCCATCCTTTATTCTCGCCTTGGACTCGATGACCTTCTCTTCGCAAATCGAACATCTCACTGAAGCAAAAATTGGGGCATACTCAGGTATTTTAATTTTTAATTTTTTAATTCTAAACATCTTCTCTACTGGCTGACTTAATTCATTAATAGAGATTTCCGCTAAAAGCCTTAGTAATTTCTCGTGTTCCTCTGCACTTGTCTTTTCTCTCCTAGCTACGATTTTATCCCATAAATTATAAGCCTCGGGGTACTCCTTGTAGCTGGACTCCTCGAAATCAGGATCTAGAACTATCCTAATAGCTGTACCGTCTCTTCTTGCCACGGTCACCGCCGTCTTGCCCAGATCTCTAAATATTAGCGCATTATTTCCAAACGTGCATCCTGTCACTACCTGTATACCGTCACAAAAACAGTTATTAGTTTCAACGATCGCTACGATTTCCTCCATGCCTGTGTTCCGTACTCCTAGTTCACGTACAGCTATATAACCAGCTATAACGCCATAGGTTAGATATGGGCAGAGATGCCCGTGTAGCTCAGCAGCCTTATAAAGCAACCCTTTGAGATCACCTTTTCTAATCATTTCCTCTATTTCTCTTCTAAACGAACCCATGCAATCCCTTTCCTGCACCATGTATAGGTTCTCTTTCAAGAAGTGTTATTAAATCTTTCTTTGGTAACACCACAATCTCTGGATCACTATTGCTTTGTTAATGATTAAAAAACACCTAAAAACCATGTTCCTTTCTTGCGGCATATTTGAAATACAGTAGTTAATAGGTGAGAATCTGAGGCAGTTAGCTAAAATAGAGAATCCTTATATTAGTTATAGCCATATAGCTAATTAAACCGGTGTACTGCATGGAGTCGACGGTATACTTTACAGACGCTAGATCTAGACGACGCGAAGAGAGCATGGTTAGAAAAATAGCTAAACTATTTGAAAAATCTGGTCTTAGTTCACGAATACCGAATGGCGGAAATGTTCTTATAAAAGTCCACTGGGGAAGTCCTGGATGTACCCGTTACCTTAGACCTATATATGTAGCAAAAATTGTGGAAAAAGTAAAGGAATGTGGAGGAGTTCCCTGCGTCTGCGAGACTGTAGGAGCTGGGCCGCCACATAGCCCCAGGAGCTCATCTGGTTACTTGCTGACGGCATATAAACATGGCTATACACCTGAAGTTCTCGGATGTCCCATAATCCTAGCTGACGGCTTCGTAGGAGAAAGCGTTAAAATAGTTGAGGTTCCGGAAGGTCAAGAATTAAAAAGAGCATACGTGGCTAAAGCCATCGCTGAGGCTGATTTTCTAATAGTGTTAAGCCATTTCAAAGGGCATGGAAGCTCTGGATTTGGAGGAGCGATCAAAAATCTAGGAATAGGTTGTGTTAACAAAACGGGAAAGAATCTTGCTCATAATTTATCTAAGCCTAAAGTAGACCCGAATATGTGTGATGGCTGTGGTGAGTGTTTAGAAGTCTGCGATGTTGCAGCAATATCCATGGTCTCTGGAAAAGCTGTTATAGATGAGGAAAAATGCTGGTTCTGCAGAGCCTGTATAGAGATGTGCAGAAAACATTTCAATGACCCTAAGAAATCAGCTATAATAGTAGAGTGGGTTCAGGATAGCCCAACTTTTCAACGTAGGCTCGTGGACCAGGCAGCAGGTGTAATGAAACTCTTGAGGGGGAGAATCTATTTCTTTAATTTCATAATGGATGTAACGCCACTTTGCGATTGCGCACCATTTTCAGATGTACCAATAGTCCCTGACATAGGAGTGGCGGCCTCCGAAGATCCGGTTGCTATAGATCAGGCATCTTTGGATCTAGTAAATCAAGCACCAGGTATTCCGGGAAGTGCTGCTGAGGAGGTTGGAGCATTAGCGCCTGGTACTGATAAGTTTGGACTTATACATCCCCATACGAAGGGAGGGTTGCCGCAGCTAGAGGCGGCTGAAAAATTAGGTCTAGGTGTTAGAAAGTATAGACTTGTAAGAATAGATTAAGCCGTATGCTGAAATTATTAAGAATTAATTATTAATACTATTATATTCATCCCATAAAAAGTAGTTTAGGCAGGCCTCTATGGAAGACCCTGTTGAATACTGAAAATCGAGGGTAAATCAACCTAAAGAAATATTGGGTGCGGCCGACGGGATTTGAACCCGGGATCAGTGGCTCGGGAGGCCACCGTCCTAGACCAGGCTAGACGACGGCCGCCTAATAAAACCTCTTTACTAGGAATAATATAAAGCTTATTTCCACGCCGTTTCTCAACGCTGTGTCTAAGCCTTAAGTCTACTAATAAGTAAACTATACTTAGCAAATATATTAAGATTCTAAATTTACCGGCCAATTTAATTACATTAAATATCTCTATTTAGAGTTGCTAACATGCTTCCTGTCCTGTATCCCTCTAGATCAAGTGTAACGAATTTAAAACCAAGCTTTTTTAGCTCTGCCGATATTTTATCCATTAAAGCCTCGTTAAAGAAAAGTTTTCTTTCATTTCTACCGACCTCTATCCTCGCCAATCCATTGTGATCTCTGACTCTAAGTTGTTTAACCTTTACAAGTTCTTTTATGATATGCTCTGCTTTCGCTATCCTTTCAAGCCTTTCTTGTGTTATCTTCTCACCATACGGTATACGTGAGGCTAGACATGCAAGTGCTGGCTTGTCATGTATTGAGAGTCCCAGCCTTCTGGCAAGAACCCTTATTTCCTCTTTAGTAAACCCCAATTCTGCCCATGGACTAAATACATTTTTTCTTTCCTTGATTGCGCGAAACCCCGGTCTATGTCCTTTCAAGTCACTAAAGTTAGTGCCCTCAAAAACTGTTTCAAACCCTATTTCATGAGCAAATTTGAGCAGGGCATTGAGCAATTCACTTTTACAATAATAACAGCGATTTTCGGGATTTTTTACAAAGTTTTTGTTAGATAATTCATTTGTTTCTATGATGAAATGTTTTATTCCTATTTCTTTAGCAATTCTCTTAGCTTCCTCGATCTCTTCAGGCGGATAGGTCGGAGATTTGGCGGTCACAGCAACAGCTTTATCCCCTAACACCTGGTAACAAATAGCAGCCAGCGTGGAACTATCTACGCCACCGGAAAAAGCTATCACTACTCCATTTCTGCCTTTTTCGGCTATGAATTCCTTAAGTTTTTCATATTTTCTATTTGTATTCTTCATAAGACCTCCCCAAGCAGGTCTTAAAATCTTAAAACCTTTACTTTATCAGTAACTTTTAGGTTTTATCACTTCGTTATTACTTCATGACTATGAATTGGGATACAAATATTGTCTTATCGTTAGGATACTTATTAACTCTAAATTATTTCAATGATAGACTTTCCTAGGAATCATAGTTAAAATAGGAATTTTCAAAAATGGACAAGCTTCATAATTGCTATCTAAAAATAGATTAAAATTATTAATTAACAGCCCGTTCTAGTATTAAAGGTTCTTCTGATATATTGACTATTATTTTATTATCTAATATTTTAATTTTATCTCTCTTCCCAAACAATCTCGTAAGAATAACGGCATTCCAGTGAACGTCTAAGGATAGCTTATGGGGTTTACCTGTGGTCCATACTACTATTTTCTCTTCATTTTTTTCATTTTTAAACAATAGGACATAATCCTTGTTTTCACCATTTTCTAAAACTTTTACTAGTCTAAAACCGTTTAAAAGTCTGTTAATATTATAAATTGCAAAGTATGCTGGCTTAATAAAATAAGTAGGTTGTCCATACTTTCTGTTTAGCGAGTCATAGTCAGCTATTATACCAAAGTTATGCTCGTTATATTCCGCATCCGCGCCATCGTCTTTCCAATCATATATTATAGTTATAGGTATATGTTCAATTAAATTGATAAGATACATTCTAACGATATACGCTGCTTGGGTCCGAATATCAACAAAAAATCCTTTACTTGAACCTGTTGGGTATCCCCATTCGCTATCAACTATTGGTTTTAGTATATTGTATTTCTTTAATAGATCTCTAAGTTTGCCATAATCTGCCTGCACGGTTTCAGGAGGTTTAGCTCTATAAGGATGAACTGATATCGCAGCTAACTTTTTAAGGTAACCATTTTTAGCTAGATACTCGATAAAGTCTAAGCATAAGCCGGAACAGGCGGGAGCTATAACTGTTACTTCCTTATCGGCTTTAAGTAGTTCATCAGTTGTAGTTTTAAGAAGTTCAGCGTAGCTCTTCACATCAGGCTCAGGTTTCCAGAATGTCTTTATATTAGGCTCATTCCAAACTTCAAAAATGACCCCATATTCCTTTAAGATAATGGCTGAATAGCAAGAATATTGGGCAAAGGCTTTTCTACCTTCTTCGCTCTTTGGAGGAAGACCATTGTTGTAAAATGGATTAGTATAATCTAATATGAAAAGAGGAATTATTCCGTTTATACGAAGTTTTTTAGCTAGATCGATATATCCGTTAAGATCATATTTCCCAGGCTCTTTCTCGATGAAACTCCATGTTAGATCCATCCTTACGATACTTATACCGGCGAGTTTCATCATTTCCAAGTCTACGGACCTGGGATGTATAAAATGTATATTAACTCCTATTCCTAACGGTACTATTTCACTGGGCAATCCATTACTGATTTGAGTTACTTTTTCAAAAGGTTCCAAGACGGCTATTAACCATGGATATCTCTCGAAGTTTAAAGGTGAGCTTTCCTTAACACCGTTAAATTCTTTATTGTCAATTTTTACTATTAATTGATAAAGTCCTATAGGTATCTTCTTTGTATCAAGTTTTATTTTAATATCTTTGCTATTCTTTGTAGTAGAAGAATATAATATTATTTTGAATTCTTCATCATCATATGATCTGAGTTCAACTAAAAAATTTTTATAATCCAAATTATTTACCTTAAAATGTATAACACCTTTTTCTCCTCTTAAAAACCAGTTCTTAAGTATTGTTCCATTACCTACATAGACTAAGTCAACCTCTGGTTTCATAAAAATAATTACGAGGACAATAATAATATATTCTTGCTTTAAACAGCTTCAATAAGATATTTTTAATATTAAAAATAATAAATTTAAATAATATGAATTTAAACTAACTTTTTAGTATGTTTTCGCGATTTGGCTCTATAGATGCCGACTCTTTTAGCTATCAAAGCTGCTATAACACCAGCGCCGACCCCATTATCTATGTTTACAATCGACAATCCTAAAGGACATGCCTGAAGCATAGAAAAAATAGCGGCTATCCCCTTACCACCAATTCCATAACCTATCGAAGTCGGCACTCCTATTACAGGAACATCAAGCAAACTAGCTATGAGCGATGGAAGAGCGCCTTCCATGCCGGCTACAACGATCACCACATCAACATCTTCCTCTTTTAACCGTTTTGCCGCCTCTATTGATCGGTGCAGGCCAGCTATGCCAGCGTCGTATATAGTTACTGTTTCACACCCCATTTCCTCGACAATTACTTTGGCCTCCTCCGCAACTGCTATGTCGGCAGTACCAGCTGTCACTATTCCGACTTTACATGGAAGAACTGAAACCTTAAACCCGTCCCTGCGAACAACAGCTATACGGCCAGCCATATTCATAGATATATTAAATTCCTTTCCCAGCGTCTTTTTTAATAATTTAAATTGTTCGGTAGTTAACCGGGATATTATAACCCTACCTGTTTTGTTCACGACTCTTTTAACTAAATTCACTAATAAATCAGGGTTTTTACCTTCTCCATATATTATTTCAGGAACCCCTCTTCTCAGTTTACGGCCAAGGTCAAATTTTGCCTCTTTATCTATATTTTCTATAGCGAATAGCCTAATTAGCCTAGCAGCCTCTTCTACGCTGATTTTGCCTTCAACCAGTTTTTCAAGAATATCCCTAAGATCACCGTACATGTTTCTCCCTTAAGTGGCCTCTTACCTAATACGTTTTAATAATGAAATAATGCTATTAAAAGAATCTTCCTCGGAATTAATTCTTTAAGAATACATGTAGGAAAGCTTTAATATCATCATCTACATTCTGATAGATGAGAATTCAAGGGAGGTTATCCCTTTTGAGTGATAAAAGTGAAGAAATAAAAATTCAATGTGTTTGCGGAAGAATAATAGAAAATCCCGGCGACTATAAACTCCTGTATCTACGTAAAGAACAAAACGAGATTGATATATTGTGCCCCAACGACACATGCTATCTTAGAGAACTCGGCTTCATAAAGTTCAAAGTAGAAAATGATTCAGTAAAACTTGAAAGGGCATCCTTTTATCCGCCTTTCGTGACATGGAACGTGTCAAGACTCGGAAAAGAGGCGGCGCTCAAATTGCTACGTGAACACCTAAGGGCGCTTGTACAAAAATACGTGGACTGGGACAAAATAAGAAGTGGGATAGCGAAAGAAGCCGCCAAAGAGAGTTCTGCAGAATCTTCCGAGGGGGAAAGCTAGGTCAAATCTAGGTAAAGTTTATTTAGGATTCCCTGTTTTCTTCCCAGAAGTGGTGGTCTAGACTTGAGGCGCAGCGTGGCAGTACAGCCTAGGAAGCAGAGGAAAGCCTATTACAATAGGCCACTCCATTTAAGGCAGAAAGAAATGACTGCGCCCCTTTCGGAACCGCTTGTAAGAGAACATGGTGTAAAACGTTTACCCGTTAGAGCTGGCGATACCGTTATGATAGTACGTGGCAGTTTTTCAGGACATGAAGGCAAGGTCGTGAAAGTAGATCTTAAAAAACGTAGAATACATGTAGAAGGAGCTACGCGAAGTAAGGCCGATGGAACCACAATCTTTGTCCCAATACATCCTTCAAAAGTCGTCATAACGAAGCTTGATCTTTCAGACGAGCGCCGTAGAAAAATAATAGAGCGGCGTAAAAGAGGTGGCGAACATGGTTAAAAGTAAGGGTACTGGTCTAAGACATCTTAGAAGAAGTTCCTCTCCTGAATTCTGGCCGATCTTAAGAAAGGAATATGTTTGGACAGTTAATCCCAGTCCAGGCCCGCATAGTAAGGATCGCTGTATACCAATCGGAATAATCATTAGAGATTTACTAGGTTATGCGAGAACTATGAGGGAGGCCAGACGAGTTCTCGGTGAAGGCAAAGTTAAAGTCGATGGAAGAATTGTTAGGGACTATAAATTCCCAGTCGGTCTAATGGATGTTGTTGAGATAGTGCCTAGCGGAGAGACCTATAGAGTAGTACCTCATCCTGTAAAACACATGGTGCTTCATCCAATCCCTAAAGACGAAGCATCATTTAAACTCTTAAGAATAGAGGGAAAAACCATTGTTAAGGGCAGAGCCGTACAGCTGCATTTTCACGATGGGCGAAACCATCTTTTGAAAGATCCTTCAGAAGACGTCTTTAAGACATATGACGTAGTTAAAATGACCATACCTAAGCAGGAAATAATTGACCATATAAAGTTCGAAGAAGGTGTTCTGGCAGTAGTGATAGCTGGGAGAAACATCGGTAAAGTAGGACGGGTTGTAGACGTGAAAAAAGTGTTTAAGACGGCAAACGCCTTAGTGACCATGGAGAGCGATGGGGAGTCCTTCCGAACAATTCTGGACTATGTTTTCGTTATAGGTATGGAAGAGCCCTTAATAACGTTGCCCGAATACGGTGGTGAGAAAAGTTGAGCGAAGAAACGATCGCTCCAGAAAAAACCCAGATGCCAAAGCCGGTTCTTGTCAAGGATCACCCTATGAGAGCGGTTAAATTGGGTAAAGTAGTGGTTAACTTATGCTTAGGCGAATCGGGTGAAAGGCTTCAGAAAGCAGCTGAAGTACTAGAAAAACTAACAGGGCAGACCCCATCCTTTAGAAAGGCTAAAAAAACTATCAAAAGCTTTGGCATAAGGAAAGGTGAAGAGATAGCGGTTGTTGTAACGCTTAGAGGCGATAAAGCTGTCGACTTCCTCAGGCGAGCCCTAACAGCTGTAAACTATACATTAAAAGCATCAAATTTCGATGAGTACGGAAATGTGGCTTTCGGAATAAATGAGCATATATTATTACCTGGAGTAAAATATGACCCAAGTGTAGGCATATTAGGGTTTGACGTAATAGTAAATCTCGAAAGACCCGGATATCGCGTATCTCGTCGTCGGAGAAGAAGGTCTAGAATAGGTAAGAATCATCGTGTTACGCGAGAGGAAGGTATAGAGTTTATGGAAAAAATTTTTGGAGTGAAAATAGTCAGGTGACCGGTATGGGGAAAATAAAGCCGGCAAAAATAAGGAAGTATGGAAAGGGAGCTTATAGATGTAGGCGGTGTGGTACACATGAAGCTTTAATAAAAAGATATGGGCTTCTATTATGCCGAAGATGTTTCCGGGAAGTAGCGCCGACAATAGGATTTAAAAAATATATGTAGATGCAGTTGAATAATTCTGGGGAAAACTTTTAAACACCTTATGCGTCTAAAGGCTGGCATATATAATGGTCGCATAGGGGTTGAATATGGTCGTAATAGACCCTCTTGCCAACACTCTCTCAACGATAATGAACAATGAGATCCGGGGAAAAAAGGAATGTATAACATATCCAGCTTCGAAATTTATAGCTCAGGTACTAAGGGTGATGCAGCGCGAGTGCTTTCTCGGCGAGATAGAATATATAGACGATGGAAGAGCAGGTAAGTTCCGAGTTCAGTTGCTCGGAAGGATAAATAAATGCGGTGTAATAAAACCGCGTTTCCCGGTTAAAGCTAAAGAATATGATGCATGGGAACGGAGGTTTCTTCCAGCTCGAAACATAGGTATACTTATAGTTTCAACGTCTAAAGGCGTCATGTCTAACAAGGAAGCGAAAGAAAATAATTTGGGAGGAGTACTTGTAGCATACGTTTACTAAAAGGGTTGAGGAAAAATGGTTAAGCCAAGACTTTCGCCATCTGAGAAAAAGCTGTTAAAAATAAAGATAGACATGCGTCGCCGTAAACCAGATTTTATAAGGATGAATAGCTGGCTAAACCCGGCATTGAGTGAATCGTGGAGGCGGCCTAAGGGCTTAGATAATAAAATAAGGCTTCAACGTAAAGGCTTTCCACCCAAGGTCAAGGCAGGTTATAGAAAGCCTAGAATTGTTAGGAATATGCATCCATCAGGGTTCTGGCCTGTAATAGTGCATAATGTTGAAGAGCTGAATGGCTTAGATCCAGCTAAAGAAGCTGTTGTCATAGCAGCGTCCGTTGGCGAAAGGAAACGAAGAGAGATCCTAGCTAAAGCTGAGGAAATAGGACTTAAAGTATTAAATCCCACGGGTGGTGAGAAATGAGTGATTTGCGGTTCGCCAGGAGGCTAGCAGCAGAGATACTTAAGGTTGGAGAAACCAGAATCTGGATCGATCCGGAAGCCGCTGACAAGGTCGCCTTCGCTATCTCAAAGGAGGAAATAAGGAAACTGATTAAAGAAGGGGTAATAAGGAAAAGGCCTAAGGCGACTCCTAGCAGAGGACGTAAGAGAATATTGAAGGAAAAGAAGCGTAAAGGTAGGAGGCGTGGTAAGGGTAGTAGGAAAGGCCCAAGGTACGATGAGAAGGAAATATGGGTTAATAGGATAAGGGTTCAAAGACGTTTTCTAAAGCGATTACGTGAAAGAAAAATAATCGATGCCTCTACTTACAGGCGTTTATATAGGCTGGCTAAAGGAGGTTATTTCAGAACTCTAAGACAGCTTAAAAGCTATATAGAAGAGCATAAACTTGCGAGGAGGTTTTAGAAATGGCGCGAGGAGGCCGGTATAAGGTTCCGTTAAAAAGAAGGCGTTTAGGATTAACAAACTATTATAAGAGAGTTAAATATGTTTTATCAGGTAAACCTAGACTGGTTGTGAGAAAGACCCTTAAACACGTAGTGGCGCAAATAGTAATAGTTAAGCCTGAAGGTGATTATGTAATAGTTTCTGCTCATAGTCGAGAACTAGTAAGAGACTACGGATGGAAAGGCTACACAAATAATACTTCGGCAGCTTATCTAGTGGGTTTCCTCATAGGTTTAAAAGCTGTTAAAAAGGGCGTTAAAGAGGCAATACTTGATATAGGGTTGCATAGACCTGTACGTGGAGGAAGAGTGTTTGCAGTGGCTAAAGGTGCTATAGACGCTGGGCTTAAAATACCCTGTGGAGAAGAAGTTATTCCTGAGGAAAACAGGATAAAAGGTATTCACGTGTCCGAATACGCTAAAATGCTAGTTTCTGAAAATCCTGAAATATACAGTAGACAGTTCTCAGGATATCTGAGAAAGGGTTTAAAGCCAGAGGATCTTCCTCGACATTTCGAAGAAGTTAAAAGAAAGATACTTTCTTCTTTCAAAGATTAAACAAAGAACTAAATCATTCTTGTAACCAGATCTCTTATTTTATCTCCTCTATACCCCAGTTCTCCTCCTTCTGCGAAATGTTTCTTAATAGTGCCCTTGAACCCCTTAGAAGGCGGATGTAATCTGAAAATCGGTTTTACCCCCGGTAAGTCTTTGAGGCGTACTTTCCCTTCTATTATAGCTCTAGCTAATTTTTCAAAGCTCTCAAAACCATGTTTTTTTAAATATTCTTCTGTAAGACGCTTACCACCCCTTAATCTTCCTCTACGCTTTAAGATTTCAGCTAGTGTAGTTACGTCTATCTCGCCCCAAGTAGCATAATCCTGAATCCTCCTTAGCATGCCCATTACAGACGGATTTTTTCTCACAATTGTCGCGTGAAATTTCCTGTGTAAACCTAATAGTTCAAACGTTTTTTTAACGTCGGGAGACAAGTCAACCGTGCCTCTAACCCTAATAACTAGTAAACAGTCGGTCAAGTTTATCACCATTCGTTTGGTGTTCTGAACGAATACGTTCTTCTTAAAGCATCATAGGTAGCTTTTACAAAGTTTAAAGTGGTTCTGGTCTCTCCATATGTTCTAGTCCAAACATCTTTTATGCCAGCTAGTCTTAACACTACTTTTGCCACGTCGCCTGCCACTAACCCTACTCCTCTAGGAGCAGGTAAAAGCTCGATTCTAACGCTCCCAGACTTCCCTACGGTTCTAAATGGTACAGAGTGAGGCATGTTGCATAGGCATTCCCAGCTACCACAACCCCGCCTAACGGGCATGATATTTAGCTTAGCGTTAATTATAGCCTTTTCTATGGCTTGCCTTATCTGTTTACCTTTGCCTACACCTACGCCTACATACCCGTTTTCGTTGCCTATTACCACGGTGACCTGGAATTGGCTTACTTCACCAGCGTCTGTTTGTCTCTGGACAAGATTCACGTTGACGACTTCATGGCTTAGATCCGGCAATAAAAAGTCGATAATCTCCACTTCCTTTATCGGAGCGTTTATCTGGAATAGTTGATCTATTGAAGTAATCCTTCCTTCCTTAACTAGTCGCCCTATTCGGGTCCTAGGGATCCACTCTTCTAGCGCAGTTGACATGTGACCACCGCTGATGAAACTGAGCATATAGTTTCAGCCAATTAAATAAACCTTGCGGGAACAATGGTAGGCTTGAGGTAAAAAGGTAAAATGTAAATATGAGCGCTGAGAGTTTCGTAAAAAGCTCTTAAAGGTGAGCCTAATGGTTGTACGCAGAGAAAAGAAAAGGAAGAGTCTTAGAGGTTGGCGTACACATGGTTGGGGAAGAGTTGGGCAGCACAGAAGAAGTGGTTCGCGGGGAGGTAGGGGTCGTGCAGGGTACCATAAACACTACTGGTCTTGGGTTGTGAAGTACGCTCCCGACTGGTTTGGAAAAAGAGGCTTTACAAGGCCGCCTAGAATACAGCCACGGCTTAAATGTATAAATGTCGGTGAGCTATGTGAAAGAATAGAAGAGTGGGTGAGTGCTGGATTAGCCAAACGCCTTGACGGAGGATATGAGGTAGATTTAACTAAGCTTGGATATGAAAAACTATTAGGCCGCGGTCGTGTTGATAAGCCATTAACTGTAAAAATTTATACTGTTAGCAAAATAGCTGTTAAGAAGATAGAGGCTATAGGTGGAAAGGTTATAGCGATGATGGAGGAAGAATAGAATGGGGGCGTATGAAGCGCTAAGCCCGCTTCTTAGGGCGCTTCCAGAGATACCGAAGCCTCGACGAGGGGTTTCCTTTAGAGAAAAGCTTGTCTGGACAAGTATTGTTCTAATACTTTACTTGGTGATGGCCCAGGTACCTTTATATGGAATACCTTGGCGCGCAGAAACTTACCAGCCATTGTTCTTTCTTCAAATAGTGATGGCGTCTCGAAGAGGGACTCTGGTTGAGCTAGGTATAAGTCCAATAGTTACAAGCGGTCTGATATGGCAGATACTCGTGGGAAGCAAAGTCGTAAACATAGATGTATCCACCCCTAAAGGCAGAGCCCTGTTTACAGGATTACAGAAGTTCCTAGCGATCGTGTTCACGTTCGGTGAAGCGGCCGCGTATGTTCTAGGAGGAATGTATGGACCGTTGACAGCTGAAATAGCCGTGATAGTGTTTCTACAGCTGGTCTCGGCGACATTATTGCTCATGTTGATGGACGAGATGCTTCAGAAGGGCTGGGGTATAGGCAGCGGTATAAGTTTATTTATAGCAGCAGGCGTAGCGCAGCAAATCTTCTGGCAACTATTATCACCTATAGGTCCTCTTTCAGATGGTCTTTACGCCGGAGTGATTCCGTCAGTTTTCTACGCTGTTATGAATGCGACGGCTACAGGTGACTGGGGTATCTTTTATAAAGCAATGTATCGCCCCACGGGTTTTCCAGACTTAGTGGGTTTAATGACCACATTACTGTTGTTCATAGCATTGGTATATCTCGAAAACATGCGTATAGAGATACCCGTTGCTTTAAGCAGGTATGGGGGCCTTAGAGCTAAAATACCGTTTAAATTCCTATACGTGTCTAACGTCCCTATAATACTTGTGTCAGCTTTGTATACTGACATACTTGTTTTTTCAAGGATCGCTTGGTCCAGGCTTAATCCTAATAACTCCAATCCATGGTTAAATATCATCGCCAAATATAACGTTACAAAAAATGGAAATCTGGTGCCTTTGCCTGGAAG
>CAYSTQ010000008.1:0-19312 GCA_964433855.1 uncultured Thermoproteales archaeon | reverse complement strand
GTCTAACACGGCTTATTAGGTCCTGTGGCACTGGATGTCCGCCAGACCCCCCTTCAAGGTATATGAACCTAAACCCCATCATCTCAGCAGCCAAAGAATATGCGGCCACTAACTCGGGTCTGTTAAAAGGTATCACTCTAGCCTGGCTCACAAATCCTGCAGCCCCGCCCTCGCCTAAAATTATATACGCCAAAGGTATAGGCTCTAACCCATACTTCCTAATTATTATTGCACCCCTTATCTGAGCATCCACAATATAATAGGGATTACTCGAGTTAAGCACCGACAAAAACCATACAGCGTCAGCATACCTGCTTAGACCACCCGGTTCGCCGGGGAAAAGTATTACTGGTATATTTACATGTTTCTTAATCTGTTTCACGACTTCATCGGCTAGCCGTTCAGACACTCCTAGGCTGCCTCCAACCATTATAGCGGCTGTTCCCGCGCGTTCGGCCTCCTGGGCTATCCTGGCAGCCTCCTTGCCCGTTGTCTTATCGGGATCTATGAGCGTCATGTGAAGCACGGATTCCCTTTCCAGCCTATCCAATATGTATGACTCTACCTTCCCTACTCTAGGCCCGTACTTCATCGTCTCTATTCCTCTTCCGTCTCTAATCCGCCGCTCGCCTTCGGGGTCTGTACGCCCTCGTAGAAATCATCAACATACCTACTATAATAATCTACGGGCTCCATCCACTCATTGTATCCGTATTCACGCTCCAGTAAGCATGTTCCGCACTTAACTATGACAACGCCTTTACTCTTTTTAATCTCGACGTTAACGGTCTTTTTACCGCAGTTCGGACAAGGGAAAACCTTGGGTATGACCTTACGCGGCCTATATACTTTTATCTTCCTACTTTTCTTCCTTCTACCCAACTGTTACACCTCCTATAACTCAGCATGATGAACATATGTTTTGGCCGGTTACTAAATATATTATTGCCCTATAAAAACTCCGTTTAGCCATCAGGCTTCACGTTCATAACGAAGACGTTAACCTTGGTAGACAGGTATTAAATATTATGAAATATAGAATTATAATAAATAGTATAGAGTAAGAATATTGTCTATCGTCTTATGATACTAAATGAAAATATTTCATATATCTATTGTTTTTCTTCTCTTTATAGAAAGATTTATATATTTTTTAAATAATTTTAAAAAGGGGTTTAAATATGGATGGATATCCAAAGTTTTTCATTATTTGTTTGTTGATCTCGATCTTCATTTTAGTGGTGTTGGCGGAATACCAAAATATAGACGTTGATGAGGGATATGATGATATAGATGATAGTTACGGGAACTATGCCTATCTTAAATGTTTAGCCCGAGGCTATTATGACTGTGGCGATCCCCATTATAGAAAGGTTGACTTAGCTACGGAAAGGGGCTGTCATAATGGGGAAGTAGGTTATGTTGAGTGGGCTGATGTTTTATGGTACAGTTTAACGATATTAACTACTAGGGAAAACATATATAAAGACAGTTTCACATACGGAGACTACTATGCTTACTTTTATGAACGACCCCTTGGATACGGAGATCCGATCATATACTATGCTGAAATAGTCGCTGACACCACAGTTCACATATATTCGTCTGATGATCTTCCAGATATACCTCTGCACTCTGTGGCATATGTAGAAAAGAGGTGATTTTCCCTATGAAACGGTTCACGGTGATAGCATTGGTATTATTCATCCTCGGATTTGTACTTATTGCTTTTAGCAGGGCTAGAACAGATGTGTGGATTTATGAAGGTTTGCAGCTAAAATACACTTTCCCCACAAATATTCTTCTAGTAGAATATTTGAATGGAACAAGCAAACTGTTAAAGACTGATAGCTTTCCAGGATTTGAGATATTTGTTCTAGAAAAATGTAATAATACAGCTCTGGTGGAAGTCAGATTCTACTATGTAATTAACAATAGAACTTATATTATAGTTGGTAAAGTTCGCATCAATGTTAGGACTAGAGAGGTCTTTCTGCTTAACGGTACTAAGGTGGGGGTTACTGGAATATGGCTAAATCCAAACATGTTGTATACAGGAGCTAGGATGATTGCATCCAGCTATCTAGATAGAAGAAGGGCAAAGGCGATACTTTACTCCGTTCCGTATGTTCCAGATAGGCCTTATGGTCTCGAAAAATATGTTTCTGGAAGGCTCAATGAAGAAGTTTCGTATGGGCCCCTGTACGTCTGTAGGCCTGATTATACTGATAGGGAGGCTTTATCGGTTTTGAGAATTGATTTCAGGGAGATATATGAGTTCGTTAAGAAAGGTATATTGAATGGAACTATTGAGGGTAGGCAATGGAGAGTCTATAATATAACTAAAGAAGAAAATAAAATAACTTTCGTCTTTGAAATGATAGAAATACTGCCTAGCGGGGCGGCTTTAGGTATGAGAACTATAGTTAAAGATCCATCTAACTGGTATGTAAGCTGTACGCTTAAACCCGGATATGGGGTGGCGCGAGGTTATTACCAGGCATATACAGGAATAGTTGTAAAATATCATTTTGACGTCGAGCCCTTACTCGCATCTTTGAAAATCAAAGCTATAAGAGGCGATGGTTACTTGATTAAGGCCAATAGCGCCGGGAATATGAGTCTAATTAAAACAGTTTTTGCCTATAACGAAATCATAAGCATCCTTTTAATGATGCCTCTTATCGCAAAAGGGATATTTACGGGATGGAGAGACTCGACAAAATAGTCAGAAGACACCGTCAACTAATGACAGGTTAATGTCGGCCCGCTCATTACTCAAGTTCGCTGAAAACACCTTATGTACTCAGGCAACTTGTAATACAGCTTGTCTACTGGCGATACAGGCATTTTAAAATCCTTAGGCTAAGCCAACGTTTTTACAATCAAAACCTTTAGTGTGTCTAATAAGCTACCAGTGATAATTTGGTGTCATCTAAGTATTATCCATGTATTATGAAGACCTGTCTTTGGAAGCACACTCTTATCAGAAACTTTATACAGACTCCTTAATTAATGGTTTAGGTCAGTATCCGGGAGCTGAAATCGGTGAGTAGCATTGCTTTCCTACGCTGAGAAACGTTACACGAAAGAAGAAGTGCTCAGTCTACTCCATCCACTGGTCGCCGAATGGTTTAGTAGGAGATTTGAGAGGCTAACGCCGCCGCAGGAATACGCTGTACCACTTATTTACGCTGGGAAAAACGTGCTTGTGTGCTCTCCCACGGGCACAGGGAAGACCTTAACGGCTTTCCTAACGATTCTAAGCGAGTTATTCAGCATGGCGGAGCGGGGCGAGCTCAAGGATTCCGTGTATTGTATATACATATCGCCTCTCAGAGCCTTATCAAACGACATATACAGAAACCTTGAAGTTCCTCTCAAGGAGATAAGGAAGATCGCCGAGGAAAAGGGTAAGAACATAGCTGAGGTAAGACACGCGGTCAGGACAGGCGACACGCCCTCGTCTGAAAGACAAAAAATGCTCAGAAAGCCTCCACATATAATTATAACAACTCCTGAGTCTCTAGCTATAATGTTAACGACGATAAAGTTCAAGGAGAAGCTACGCACTGTACGATGGGTTATAGTTGACGAAGTGCATTCTCTCTGCGAGAATAAGCGCGGTGCTCACTTATCTCTAAGCCTAGAAAGGCTTAGGGAGCTCGTGGGCAGAGATTTCGTTAGAATAGGGCTTTCAGCCACGATAAATCCTCTTGATGAAGTCGCGCTGTTCTTGGTAGGCTATGACGATACGGGTGAGCCTAGAGACTGTGTAATAATAGATACTTCTTTTGTCAAGAAGAAAGAGATAAAGGTGCTGGCTCCGGTTCCAGACCTTATCCATACCCCCTCGGAAATAGTGTCTCAGAGAATGTACGGGTTGTTGGCTGACATCGTAAACAGGTACAGGACAACTCTGATCTTCACAAACACCCGTAGCGGCACTGAAAGAGTAGTGTTCCATCTTAAACAGCTTCTAGAGGAGTCGATAGAGGGGCTTGAGAATGATTTCGTGGCCGCTCACCATGGCTCGCTCTCTAGAAATGTCCGGTTAGACGTTGAGGAAAAGCTTAAAAGAGGAGAGTTAAAGGCGGTTGTGAGCTCAACCTCCCTAGAGCTGGGAATAGACATAGGGTATATAGATGTCGTCGTCCAGCTTGGCTCGCCTAAATCGGTAACAAGGTGTTTGCAGAGAATAGGTAGAAGCGGGCATAGGCTCCACGAGGTAAGTAGAGGGCTGATAATATGCATGGATAGGGATGACTTAGTAGAGTGCGCAGTGATGGTAAGGGAGGCTTATCGAGGCCATCTCGACCGCGCCAGGATACCGCGTAACGCTCTTGACGTATTGGCTCAACACATACTTGGGATGGCTATAGAGCGTAAATGGCAGGCTAAAGATGCTTATAAGCTAATTAAGAGGTCTTACTGCTACCATGATTTATCTTGGGAGGATTTTGAGAGTGTGCTTAAGTTTCTTTCAGGATCCTTTTCCCGGCTTAGGCAGCATAAGGTATATGGGAAAATATGGTACGATCCTGAGGATAAGATGTTTGGTAGACGGGGTAAATATGCTAGAATAATATATTATCTAAATATAGGAACAATACCTGATGAAGTAGCTGTTAAAGTCTTTACCTTAAACGGTAAATATGTTGGCAATATTGAGGAGGAGTTTCTGGAAAGGCTTATGCGTGGAGACCGTTTTGTTCTCGGAGGCAAAGTGTATGAATTTGTTAAGACTAAAGGACTTAAAGCATATGTGAAGCCAGTTTATGATGCTAAGCCCACAGTTCCAAGCTGGTTCTCTGAAATGCTCCCTCTGAGTTATGACCTAGCTGTTAAAATAGGCGGTTTTAGACGTATGATGTTCAAGTGGCTCGAAGAGGGTAAGCCGAAGGAAAAGATAATACGGTATCTAAAGAGAACGTGCCGTGCAGATGATTACTCGGCTGAAGCCATATACCAGTATTTCGCCGAGGAATACCAGTACTTGCGTATATTAGGGCTGAACGAGTATCCTTCGGATAAGACTATACTCGTAGAAAAGTTCCTGGATAATGAAGGAAGAATCTACCTTATCTTTCACGCATTATTCGGCAGAAGGGTTAACGATGCTCTTTCTAGGGCTTATGCCTATGTGGCAAGCCGCAAAACCGGGCGAAACATCGGAATAGCCATAACCGACCATGGTTTTGCCCTTATATTCCCGCGGGGAGTCAAGCCAGCGGTAAAAATAAGCGATGTGAGATCGGACACCATAGAAGACATACTTAAAGCCGCTGTAGTGAACACCGAGCTAATGAAACGGAGGTTTAGGCATGTTGCTGTTAGAAGCCTTATGATATTGAGGAATTATAAGGGGCATGAGATTTCGGTTAACAGGCAGCAACTCTCCGCGAAAACGCTCTTAAACATATGTAGAGAGTTAAGTGGTTTCCCAGTGTTAAAGGAAACGTTCCGGGAAATACTGGAGGACGTGATGGATATAGAGCATGCTAAAGAGGTGCTTAGACGGATAGAGACTGGCAGAATAAAGGTTGTTGAGCTACCTGTCCAGGATACGCCTTCGCCCTTCAGCCACGGTATAATACTAGTGGGGTTGTCGGACGTGGTGTTAATGGAGGATCGTCGCCGGATACTGGAAAGACTGCATAAGCTAGTCATGGAGAAGATAAAAATGAGCGTTGGTGAAAGCAATCTTTATAACCCCGCTCTTCAGACACCTTAAAATGAGCGCGGGCCGGTAGCTCAGCCTGGAAGAGTACCGCCCTTGCGAGCATGTCCAGGAAAGGCGGAGGTCGCGGGTTCGAATCCCGCCCGGTCCACCAGTATTCTCCCTTTATCAATCTGGTAGTGTTTTCTCAGGTTTAGTTGTTGGTAGAGAAGTGGAATGGCTGCATACAATTATTACTTTTAATATTAATTAAATCTATACTGGCTTCAGCAGTCGATGAACATATCTGTCTGCTGATGAAAATTAAGTTCTAAAAGGCGGTCCATGACAGTTTATCTCTTCAATATATTTTTAAGACAATCATTATCTAGGGTGTCAGTTGGAATAGCCCTATAAATATAGCCATGCCCTCCCCCTCTTCTTAAAAACCTGTTTCTTGCAACAAGTCCTCTTTCTAAAAGTTTTTTGAGGGTTTTCTGAACTGTTGGTCTACTATAGCTAACTATATTTGCTATTTCTTTAACAGTTAGCTCGCCATTTTCCAGAAGGGTTAGGTATACTTTAGCTTCGGCCTCGGTAAGTTTAAGCATGCACTTAATTACCTCTATAGGGTTGTGTGAGTTCATATTGCCTCAGCCTGACACCCGGTTCTTTAGGAAATCAAGAACATGCTTTTCTAAAAGTGTTTCTATGACCTTGATGATTGGAATGAAATTAACAATTATTTTAATGATTTATAAAAAAATTATAATGTTTTAAACTTATTAATATATCTTGTCTGTTCCAGCTTTAGAACCCCGCGGAACTATATTAATAGATGCAGATTCAAATATTTCAGAGGTGCATATGATGGAGGAAGACAGAGAATTAGATATGTTGATGCGTAGAAAGTTTTTTGAGTTGATTAGCCGAAAATATGAAGCTGGCGCTAAAAGCAGCATTAGTAAAGGACCAATAGAAATTAAGGATGTTTCAGAATTTAACGAATGGCTCAGGAGAGCTTTGGCAGAGAATAAGCCCGTATTTGTAGACTTCTGGGCGGAATGGTGTATGCCGTGTTTAATGATGGCGCCGATTTATAAAAGAGTCGCTGAGTCCACGGCGAATAACGCTTATTTTCTAAAGGTAAACGTTGATAAATTGCCTGAAGTGGCCCAAAAATACGGCGTGCGAGGAATACCTACTGTAATAGCATTTTTAAAGGCAAAACCTATAGATCAAATAGTAGGGTTAATGCCGGAGGAATATTTAGCCTCCTGGGTTAAAAGAATAATAAATTTGGCGAGACGTGTTTAGAGTTAATCATCAGTAATCAAGGAAAAATGGTTAAAGGGGGGTTATGTGAACGCTCAGTATAGGTATGATGTAGTTGTGATCGGCGGAGGACCAGCTGGTCTAACAGCGGCTATTTTCACAAGTAGGGCTGGGTTAAAAACCATAGTTCTTGAAGCTAAAACTCCTGGCGGGAGACTTTCAATAGCTCCGTCAATAGACAATTATCCAGGTTTTCCACAGCCAGTTAAAGGATCGGAGCTGGCCATGAAAATATATCAGCATGCTATCCAGGCTGGAGCCGAGGTAGAGATGTTTAAAGAAGTTGCGGCAGCTAATTTCAAAGGATTATGGAAAAGCGTCATAACTAGGGATGGTGAAATGTATAGCGGGTTAGCTGTAGTCTTAGCAACAGGAGTAGCGCTGAAAAGGGGGCTTATCTCCGGCGAGGAAGGAATGCTTGGCAAAGGCGTATCCTACTGCGCAGTATGTGATGGGCCTCTGTATAAGGGTATGCCGGTCGCTGTTATTGGGCATGATGAAAGGACGTTTAAGGAAGCCATTTTTCTGGCCGATATAGTGTCTAAGGTTTTCCTAGTGACCCATGGTGAAGTTGAAGAGGACGACAGGCCATTTCTTGAATATATTTTAAAAAGGGATAACGTGGAACTCATTAAAGGCAGGGCTTTAGAGATAATAGGTAAAGATGAGGTTGAGGGAGTAAAGGTTAAGGAGGCCTCCGGCGAGCGCATCGTTCCGGTTAAAGCCGTATTTATACTGCTTGAAGAAGTACCTGTAACCACGGTATTTTCAGCGGCAGGTATAGAAACTGATGAAAAAGGCTTCATAAAAGTGGATTCTAGATGTAAAACCAATTTAGAAGGCGTTTACGCAGCAGGAGATGTTACCGGAATAGGGTTTCAGGTAGCTACAGCGATAGGGCAGGGGGCTTTAGCTGGGTTAGAAGCTGCAAGCTACGTGAGAAAGATGAAAAAGAAGGCTATCTCAAAGCCTTAGCTATTTCTTTTGAGTTAGCGACAACTTTCTCTATCGCTCGAGGGACGTCCTCCAGCTCCTCTTTGGCCACGTTGAGAGAATGCCCGGGTAGCCATAACCCGGTTTCATAGCATAGCTTCTCAGCATTAGGGCAGAGTCCCCGAGGGTATTTTATGTTTATCCCGTAGAAGGGACATGTGTACGGGCAAC
Source organism: uncultured Thermoproteales archaeon (assembly GCA_964433855.1). Classification (GTDB taxonomy): domain Archaea; phylum Thermoproteota; class Thermoprotei; order Thermofilales; family CAYSTQ01; genus CAYSTQ01. The sequence continues at coordinate 11,154 of CAYSTQ010000008.1, read as the reverse complement.
CGCGAGGTCTCGCCTTAAATTTCTTAAAAACATCGTTCTCATATATAGGCCACATATAACCTCCGGTTAACGGTATACCTTCAGCCTGAACAGCTTTAACGAACTGCTTCTTGGTAAGACCAACTTTTTCAGGCAAGTAATCTATCAAATATAGATGGTATGCATGTTTAACGTTTGGCGTCACGTATCCGGGTTTAACTCCTTCAACGTCTTTGAGTAGAGAATCCAAATATGAAGCATTCCTCCTTCTCTCCTCTGTAATACGTGGTAGTCTTTTAAGCTGGACTCTTAATATGGCTGCCTGCATTTCCGTCATCCTATAATTCCAGCCAAGCTGTCTGTGGTAGTACCAGGCCCCAGTTCTAGTTCTGCCGTGCTCTCTAAGGGAAACGCATTTTTCAGCCAGATCATCATCGTCAGTGGTTATAATGCCTCCTTCTCCCGCCATCATGTTTTTCGATTCTTGGAAGCTAAAGATCCCGATGTCTCCTATGCCGCCAACGAGTTTACCCTTATACTCGGCTAGGTGGGCCTGGGCGCAATCCTCTATTATGTAAAGTCCATAGTTTTCAGCGATTCTTTTAATTTCGTCCATATCGGCTGGTTGACCGCCTAAGTGCACAACTATTATGGCTTTAGTTCTCGGCGTCACTAATTTTTCGATGGCTTCAGGGGAAATATTTCTGGTTTTTAGATCAACGTCGGCGAAAACCGGTATAGCGCAGTTATGGAGTATGCAGGTTGCCGATGCTATAAAGGTGTAAGGCGTAGTTATAACCTCGTCGCCAGGCCCTATGTCCAGCGCAGCTACGGCTATGTCGAGAGCTGCTGTTCCAGAACTGACAGCTATCGCGTGTTTTACATCAACAGCCTTTGCGAACTCTTTTTCAAATTCAGGGACCTCTACAGCGTTATACATAGAGGCGAAAAGTTTTCCTCGTTTAAGAACCCTTTTCACAGCCTCTATTTCCTCATCAGTTATTATGGGCCATTTCCCAAGGGGCTTGTCTCTAACAGGCTTTCCGCCTAGTATCGCCGGTTTGTCCACTTCATCCCCCCTTCTCTAACAAGAACTTAGGAAATTTAAGTATTACCGGGGTTAATGATCAGAGGCCTGGGATAGCTCATCGGCCCCCCTCGGACTTGCCGGGTATTCACCACGTAGCGTCGGCCCACTGAAGGTACATCATCGGTAAGCAACATTGTTAACTGTTTGAAAGACTAAAATAAGTTTAACTCGGTTAAAATTAGGTAAAGAGAGGTGGGCATTAATGCTAATAGCGGTTACCGGCGGTGCTGGCTTTATAGGGAGTCACATAGTTGACGCACTTATGCGGCAGGGATATTCTGTAATAGTAATAGATAACCTATCGTCAGGAGATATAAAATACTTGGAGAAATGGCTTAATGACCCCCGTTTAAAGTTCGTGAAGGCCGATCTTAAAAAATGTAGTCTAGAAAACATATTCAGAGGTTGCGAAGCCGTTCTCCATATGGCAGCCAATCCCGACGTTAGACTTAGCTCAGTCGATACCGAGACGGTTTTCCAGGACAACATATATGTTACTTATCAGGTTCTAGAAGCGTCTAGGAAGGCCGGAGTAAAGTATTTCATCTTCGCCTCTTCTTCAACGGTTTACGGAGACGCGAAAATTAAGCCTACACCCGAAGACTATTCGCCTCTAGAACCCATATCCTTTTATGGTGCTAGTAAGCTCGCTGGCGAGGCTATGGTGTGCAGCTACGCCTACACTTTTGGGCTTAAAGCCTTATCCCTAAGGTATGCTAATATAATAGGTTCCAGAAGTAGGCATGGCGTAATATATGACTTCATAGTAAAGCTTAAAAAGGATCCTGCCAAGCTCGAAATTCTTGGAGACGGGACACAGAGAAAAAGCTATCTTCATGTAAGCGATTGTGTAGAAGCTACGCTTTTCCTTCTCGACTGGCTTATGCATGAAAATGTTAGATACGCTGTGTTCAATGTAGGTAGTGAAGACTGGGTGACAGTACGTGAAATAGCGGATGAGGTGGTTACGGCTATGGATTTGAGAAACGTGCAATACGTGTTCACTGGCGGAGTAAACGGTGGTAGAGGATGGAAGGGAGACGTAAAGTACATGCTTCTTTCGATCAAGAAGCTAAAGGCTCTTGGATGGCAACCTAAGCTTAATAGTCGTCAGGCTGTAAGACGCGCAGTATATGAACTTTTAAGCGAAACCTGTTGACTAGCTGTTTAAGATAAATTAGTTCAAAGTCAAGCTGGGCTCTGACGGCATTCTTCCAATAAAATCAATAGATCAGGTATTCTAGTTTACCAAAATCATATACTCCTATATCGGGATCTATAACGTATACTCGAAACCTTAGAAGATCGCATCTTCTAAGTATAGGGGAAAGTAGGTCATTGGCCGTCACAGCGTTTATCTCGGTACCCGGCATAAACGGCGATATCGCTGGTAAAACAATTAATTCCTTGTCTCCATAGTCTCCATGAAGAAGACACTTAAACTTGTGTTTAACACCTAGGTCATCACGTATAGCTATGGCCGGGTGTTCATGGCCTATTACTATGAGTTCCGCCGATAAAGACTCAATAAGCAGCTCCTTATGTCCATGCGTAAAATAGACATAGTCCAATAGAAATCCTTCTTCATGAAACCTAGCCCCGAACTTCCGGATAATGGGCACTAGAAAATTGTCATGGTTACCTCTGACCACGTGTACCTCAGGGATTTCTTCTTTCAGAAAACGGAACAAGTCGATTAACTCGTTCCATTCCTGCCTAGTTATATCCCCGAACTCATGTTTAACGTCTCCAACTAAAACTATTCTTTCGGGATTAGTCCTTTTTATCATCGCTTCAAGCTCTTTCTTTATCCTAGGATACTGGCTAACTGGTATATGTATACCTTTAACTTCAAGAGCCTCTTCATAGCCTATATGAAGATCTGCGACTACAAGGGTTGAAACATCCTCCAGGAATATTCCTAAACCAGGTATTTCAATGCCTCTAGAGGACCTCAGCCTCAACATAAGTGGCACAGTTAAAAATCTGTTTACGGCCTAATTTAATACTTCTGGTCATAAACAAGTAGTTTTATAATCATCCAAAACTGTTTATTCTACTAGGGGAGAACAATGGAAAGGTTCTATGCGGCCTTTAATGAGATAATAGAACATCTTCAAAAAGCAAAAGACAACGTGAGTAAGGAAGAGGTTGAAAAACTGATAAACGCCATTTTAACAAGCAAAAAAATCTTTTGTTATGGGGCTGGTAGATCAGGATTCATGGCTAGAGCCTTCGCTCAGAGATTAATGCATATAGGCTTCGAGGCATATTTTCTGGGCGAAACCATTACTCCAGCCATGGGAAAAGGCGACCTCCTCGTTGCAGTCTCCGGAAGCGGGGAGACGGCCTCTACGGTCTGCTTGGCCAGAAAAGCTAAGGATGAAGGGGCCTCGGTAGCAGCGATAACTACCAGGCGCGATGGAGCGCTCGCGAGAGTAGCGGACATCGTAGTGGTCGTTTTAGGCAAGACCAAGCTTGTAGAAAGAGAATCCTATGCTCCGTTCACATCTTTGTTTGACATAACGGTTCTAACACTGTTTGACAGCGTATCAGCAGAAATAATGCTTCGTAAAGGTGTGGGTGAAGACCTTATACTGGAAAGACATGCCACGGTAGAGTAACTATGAAAAGGCTAGATGTAGTAGGATTAGGGGAGGTCTGCATAGATTGGACAGCTATAGTAGACCATTTGCCGGAACCCGATGAAAAGGTGTTCTCTAAGAAATACGAGAGGTTCGTAGGAGGCGTTACAGCGAACTTTTCTGTCGCTTTTGCGAGGCTTGGAGGCAATGTTGGCTTCATAGGCGGTGTGGGAGACGATGAATATGGTAAACTCATCCTGAAAACGCTGGAAAATGAGGGGGTTGATGTTTCGCGTCTAAAAATGATGCGTAACGGAAGGACGGCGGTAAACATAGTGGTTGTAGCGGCTAACGGGGAACGAGTGATTATCCAGGATGAGAAGCTCATGAGCAACGTTCCAGAGCCTCACGAGCTCGACGACGACTATATAGCGTCAGCTAAGGCGTTTCATACCACAGCTATAAAATTAAGTTCTGCAGAAGCCGGTATGAAGATAGCTAAAGAACATGGTTTGCTCATATCTTTTGACCTAGAAAAGCATGTTGCGGACTATGGAATTAAACAGTTAAAGCCTCTGCTAGAGATGACAGATGTGTTGTTGCCGAATAAGCTGGGGGCTCGATCTATAACTGGTGAAGCAGATCTTTTAGCGGCCGCTAAGAAACTACTCGCTATGGGTCCAAGGGTTGTTGTAATGACTCTTGGATCTGACGGCTGTATGGTGGTGACGGAGGACGCCACTTTAAAAATACCGGCTTTCCGCATTAACGCTGTAGATACTACAGGTGCTGGTGACGCTTTTAATGCGGCCTTTATATATAGCCTAGTAGTTAAAAAATGGGATTATGAGAAAGCAGCATTATATGCCAACGCAGTGGCGGCTATAAAATGCACTAGACTTGGAGCGCAGTCATCACCTAGATTTGAGGAAGTGAATGAGTTCTTAAAAAGCCGCGGAGTGAATCTTTAGACTTCCAAATAAAAAATAATCTAAACCAGTTCTTTAAGCGATTTGGGATAGGGGGGATACGCTATGCCCCGCTCAGTTATTATCCCTGTCACAAGCCTAGGAGGAGTTATGTCGAAAGCATAATAGATGTAGTCTACTCCCTCAGGGCAAAGTCTACGTCCAAATAATTCGGCGGCTTCGGAGCTAGGGCGTCTTTCTATGACTATCTGTTCTATGTTGTGTTCTAGGTCGATGGTACTGGTGGGTGCAGCCACATAAAACGGGACTCCGTGTTCCTTAGCCACTAGCGCTAAGGGGTAAGTACCTATTTTATTGATAACATGGCCGTCGCCGACAACTCTGTCAGCGCCAACAAACACTATGTCAACCTTCTCCTTTTCCATAATTACTCCTATTTGGTTATCAGTTATCACGCTGACCGGTATCCCGGCTAACTTAAGCTCAAACGCTGTAAGCCTAGAGCCCTGAAGATAAGGCCTAGTCTCCATCGCTATGACACGTACGTTTATTCTCTTTTCCTTAGCCACATATATGGGAGCCGTAGCTGTACCATAGTATGTCGTGGCAAGCGATCCAGCGTTACAAATAGTTACTACAGTATCCCCGTCAGATAGAAGCCGCGACCCTAATTCACCTATGCGTCTGTTCGCCTTCTCGTCTTCTAACGCTATTTTTTCAGCCTCGCTAATCATTGATTTAACCAGCTCCTCAAGGCTGGTAGCCGATCTAGCCACGGCCATCATCCTATTAACTGCCCAGAAAAGATTTACGGCTGTAGGCCGTGTCTCTTTAAACATTTCAGCAGTTCTCTCCAGGACGTTTAATGTCTCCTTCAAACTTCTTTCCTGAACCTTTAAAGCGGCTAAAGCCATACCAAAGGCTGCAGCCACACCTATGGCTGGCGCTCCCCTTATCTCCATTCGTTTTATAGCTTCCGCAACCCTGAATGGGTCGTCGGTCTCTATGTACTCTAGTTTATAGGGAAGAAGAAGCTGATTAATCATTCTCACTCTACCGTTGACCCATTCAATGGTTTTCGGCAAGTTGAGCCCCACGGTTTTTCACCCGTTTAAAATTGTTATTGAATAAATAAAATATGGTTTCCAGAAGTTAAAAAGGAATTGGTTAAAGTGGAGTAGTCTATGGATTTATAACGCTTATTGTAAAGCTTATATAGAATATTATGAATGAGATTATGAATGCTCTTTCCATGCTAAGGCCTTTGAAAACAGAAATGGCAGTTGTCAGAAAACATATAGAGATCACCTGTAGAATTCGTAAAACCAGGTTTAAACCTATAACGGTCCCCCATTCATAAAGTACGCCGAAATAAGTAGCCGTCAGATAAAAATATGGATAGATCAAGACAGGCAACATTGCGACCAACACAGCAGCTATAAATTCGGGTCTAGACACCCTTGACCCTAGAATTCTTGAAAGTATTTCAGAGACTGCTACAATTACCAACCAGCTGATAATTAGCATGGCTGCTTGAGTAATATAGGGAACTGATCCTTGAGCGTCTATTTTGTAGTCGAATAATATTAGACTGAGATTAGCTAATGTGGTTCCGGATAGGCCTATTATAAGAGCTAACACCGACCATACAAAAGCAACTAGAGTATTTCTGTACATGAACGTGAAGAAATTAATCGGCGTAAGCACCTTGGCCAATGTCCTCTTATAAATTCTTGTTAAGAACCCCGATTCTTTATACATTTCCTCTATGCGTTTCGTTTCCTTGGAAATTATTTCATAGATCTTTAGTCCTTTTTCATTTAACATATATTTTTTATCTTCATCTTGCTCAATCAGGCTCTTTAGATTGTCTAGATTATAGTAGAGAGTTCCTACACTGACGCCAAGGAATTTTTTGAGATCTGTGAAGCTAGCTTTGCCTCGTTCACCAAGATACATTATAATTTTACGTCTGTGAGGGTTTCCTAAAATGGAATAAATAATGTTAACCTCATCATTTCCCAAATCAGTACTTCTAGACGTTTTTCTAATCATTAAACCACCTTACCGATGTTGAAAGCCAAAAGATTCTTGTCTCTCTCATTCGTGGTTAACAACTTAAAAACTTTACCATGCTCTAAATAAGCGTTAGGAAAAGCTTTCACCTAACATCTATAAGAAAATATTTAACAGATAGCTCTAACTTAAATACTTATATCTCAAATTTATCTTAACTTTATTCTATTCCCAAATCGTGGCCAAAGCTATTGTCTGCCTTTTTATCTATTGGAGAACAGCGGTCTCTTTAATAAAAAATATCGTTGAAGACTAGCGGGTGGGCTAATACATGAGCCTATTAGCCAGTATTTAGTTTGAACCATTTATCATTATTAACTATCACGATGAGAGGCCCGGTAGCGATTCAAAGATTATAAATATGAACGCTGCGAACAATAAATACTTAGTTGAAAGATATGCTTCAAGAAAACCGTTAATGTCGTTAAAATAGACCAAATGAAGACGGGGATCGTTTAATGAAGTTAGGTATAGTGACGCCACAGATATGGTCCAAAAGTTTTGAAGAACTTATGGAGTGCGTGAAAAGGCGTGACCTAGTGCTAGAAGTAGTTCTCCCTCCATCGAAAAAATTGATGGAATGTTCACTCTTTGATCTTGTAGATCGCGTAACGGATTTTACAGATCTAAAAGTTGTAGCTATGAGGGTTCCAGAGATATTGTTTAAAGACCGCTGGATAAGTGACGTATTCGAAAAGGTATTAATGGCTGCGGATGAACTAGGTTGCCGCTACCTAGTATCTAAGCCGCCTAGGAAAGACGGTGGTAACACCGTATTCTCAGATGAGTTAACAGATTTATTACTAAACTACAAAAAAACCATCTGCTGGGATAACTGCTTCACTGAAAAAAGGTTTTTACACAGCTTTGATGCTGCAAAACGGTTTATAGGCAGGTTCGTGGGTGTGCCCTTTGGTTTAAGCTACACGTTCTCGAGGGTCAATGACGTCTCTGTTAATGAGATACTAGAACATTCAGGTTATATAAAACTAATCCATGTTCAAAACATAGATTTATCGGGGAGACCTATACCAATATTTCGCCCAGAGGGAGTTCTCAACATCTATGATCTTTTAGCTAATCTTGTTAAAGGGGGCTACAACGGTGTAATAATGCTGGAGTACCCCCGTCAACATATGAACTCATACGTAGACGACTTGATACGAGCCAAACAGTACATTATTAGGATTCTTGAGAAGAAGCCTTAGCCTCAACTTCTCTGACAAGTTGATGCACAGACTTAGGCTTAGCCTTAACCATCACCCATCCTATCCAAGCCATGAAAAAAACGGCGAAACCTACTATTAACGAAATAGGCAGTGTGAAAACCCACCAGGTCCACCAGTATGCTCCACATATTTTCAGAGCTATATGTTTAAACCATAACATTAGTGATAGGAAGTACGTTGCTCCGAAAAGAAGCGAGCAAGCCATTATAACGTATCCCCAGGAGTTGCCTTTTGACTTTCTTCTACCGGCGCGTGATTTCGCATCCTTCCCTTCATAATGGGTGTTGTTCTCTGAACCAGGTACTGTTAGATCCAGCATAATCACGTTAATTCCCTCCTCCCATTCTCGTTAGTTGTCATCGGCCTAGGCCTCGTAAAATGCATTGTGACCACCCGGTGCATGTTAAAAACACGTACGAAGATATAATCTTTACCTTCTCTCTTCTTGTTCAGCCATATTCCTATAGCAGCATCATTTGTCACGAAAAATTTATAATTTTAAAATAGGTCTACTCGGTTCATAATGTTAAGAAACCTGCTTGAACTACTGGGAATATACAAATTATATGAAAAATGGTTGTTTAATCAAATAAAGAACGGTAGTATACCGTCTCATATAGCTTTCATTCTGGACGGAAACCGGCGCTGGGCAAGAAGGCAGGGATTGCCTCCATGGCTAGGCCATGAAAAAGGAGCCGCCAAGGTCAAGGAAGTATTAAGATGGTGCTTGGACTTAGGAATAAAAACTGTCACGTTGTATGTTTTGTCTACGGAGAACTTGAAGCGTAAACCCGAGGAACTCGAAAAACTATTTAACATACTCGAGGAAAACCTTATGGAAATACTGGAGGACGACATCCTGGACGAGTATGAGATACGGTTTAAAACTATAGGACGGCCAGATTTGTTGCCTAGCCGTATAAGAAGTCTTCTGAAAAAACTGGAGGAAAAGACGATGCACTACAATAAATTCTTTCTAAACGCAGCTATAGCTTATGGTGGTAGAACTGAAATAGTTGAAGCAGCTAAACGATTAGCGAGTGATGTGAAGGAGGGTAAGGTAAGGTTAGAGGATATTGACGAGCAGGTGTTTGAAAAATATCTATCTACATCGCACTTACCGAATCCTTCACCCGATCTAATAGTTAGAACAAGTGGGGAAGAAAGGCTAAGCAACTTTCTCCTTTGGCAGGCTGCCTACTCCGAATTATGCTTTCTCGAAGTATACTGGCCGGATTTCAGGAAAATAGACCTGTGGCGCGCCGTTAGAATCTATCAAAAACGGCAGCGTAGATTCGGTCAATGAAACGTTAACAATCCAGTAACCATTACCTGTACAAACAAAGACGGCTTTTCGGATGTAAACTCCCAAAGATACGGAATCCCTGCCCGTTTAAATGATGTTTTCAAGCGCCGTATTTATTATCGTCTATTTCTGTTTAAATTCGGTGGTGTGTATGGTTAAAGCATTATTGGTAATAATAGACGGCGGCGCCGACCGCGCGCTTAAAAGCCTAGGCCGTAAAACACCTTTCGAAGTAGCTGATACGCCCAATATGGATAAGCTGGCTGCTAATGGGGTAACAGGAGTATTTAACGCTGTAGGTTTAGGCTTAAGCGTAGGGAGTGACACCTCACATCTAGCTATATTCGGTTATGATCCATATGAAACATATAGTGGCCGTGGAGCATTCGAAGCCTTAGGCTCAGGACTAGATCTTAAACCAGGCGATATAGCTTTTAGAACTAATTTTGCTACAGTCGATGACGAGTTAAAAATCATTGATCGGCGAGCCGGAAGATATATCGAGGAGGCTAAAGAGCTGGAGGAAGCTATTAATTCAATAGAGCTACCCGGATACAGGGATGTTGAAATCATTTTTAAACATACAGTGGAGCATAGAGGAGTTTTGATAATCAGAGGTCCAGGGCTGTCACGCATGGTTAGTGACACAGATCCGCATAAAGTAGGCGCTAAGGTGCTGAAATGTAAACCACTAAATAAAACCATTGAGGCTAAAAAGACAGCTGAAATAGTCAACGAGTTCACGCGGAAAGTTTATGATGTATTAAGAAGCCACCCAGCTAATCAGCGACGTAAAAGTTCTGGAAAGCCGCCCGCCAATATTCTGCTTCTCAGGGGCGCAGGCACTTTACCAAATATACAACCTCTCTCCGAAAAGTACGGTATTAAAGCCGCCGCTATAGCGGGCATAGCGTTGATTAAAGGCATAGCTAGGGCCGTGGGAATGGATATACTGGATGTGCCAGGCGCTACTGGTGGCCTGGACACTAACGTCTACTCCAAAGTTTATCATGCCGCTAAGGCTTTAAATAATTACGATTTCGTGTTTCTTCATTTTAAAGGCGCCGATGCGGCATCGCACGATGGGAAAGCCTGGGCTAAAGTCAGAATGATTGAAAGGATAGATTCTGCTATAGGGTATCTGTTGGAGATGATCGATATCGATGATACTTACATAGCGATAACCTGTGATCATGCCACGCTGACAGAGGAGACAAGGGATCATTCCGGTGATATAACGCCACTTTTAATTTCCGGGGGTAACGTTGTGGCTGACGATGTAGCAGAATTTAATGAGAGGGCATGTATGAAAGGTGGACTTGGTAAGGTTACAGGGCAGCAGTTAATGACCCTGCTGATGAATTATTTAAATAAAGTTGAAAAATTCGGTGAATAGCTAAAAAAATTCTACAACCTCACCTTTTGACTTTTCTTCAATTTCGCTGATTTCTCACGAGTTCTGAATGCAGTTTTCTAACCTGAATTGTGTAATTGAACCTAAAACGTAAGGAAAAGATGCGATGTAGTAAGTTTCGCTATTATTCTTATGGCGCGTTTTGATTAACGGTTTGAGAAAAAGGTGCGAAATTCCCATCTCGTCAAGTTCAAGATCTATACATAGCTGCTTCAAAATGCTTTCCGCCTCATCTTGCCAGAGTTTCTCAAGCTCCTTCGGGAGATTCGATTTTCCATTTTTTACCAAAGAAACAGCTCTACAATATGCGTCCAATCTAGCTTGGTTCTCTATATAAGCGTCTAACAATTCTCTCTCAGATATTGTTTGTTATACAAGCGTTCCATTTGTTCTGAAAAAGTCGGGCTCCACAAGAAAACATGGATTGACATTATTCCGACTTGTTTCTAAATATCTCTGTAACCGCATACTCTAAATCCGTTTCTTAGATAAAAATTAGAGCTTCAATGTTGTCAGGACTTGTATCTAGGGTTATTATTTTCATTC
>CAYSTQ010000007.1:0-19742 GCA_964433855.1 uncultured Thermoproteales archaeon | reverse complement strand
TGCCATAATGCTCGTCGTCTTCGCGCTCACCAGCCTCACCTCCACTGTAGCCCCGGTGAGGCCCATGTGGATGGGGCAGCCGGGCGGCGTCGCTAAATACGCCGGGATACTGGTAAAATCCCCTATTCTCTCCCCTATATCTGAGGAGACGATAAGCGTTATAGAGAAGCTCGCTGGCGGCGGCGTCACCGTCTCCAGACGCTTCTTTTATTATCCACCGCCCCTGATCCCCGGTATAGGCGCCCCCTCAGCCTACGCCTATTATAAAGGCAAAGTATACATGATAACGGCGGTCCTCGGCCTCGAGCCATCGGAGGAGAGGATTTCGAACATCACGTCATACATGGTTCTAAACAGATTCTTCACCGAGAACGATAAATACGTGGCTATAGTGAGCGACGGCCTCGTTAAAACACTGCTCGGGAAAGAGGACCTAGGCGAGGCCATAGGTGAGCGCATCAACGTTATGGGCTTCGACCTAGTCATCATAAACGTGTTCGACACGAACATGTTGCTTAAACGCGCCGTCGACATAGATGGGAGCTCGATACTCCCGATAGATCCTGAGTCATACGCTGAGGACGGCAGTAAAATACCCTTGTCAAACATAATAATGGTTCCGGCTAAACTGATCGAGGGCATGCCCGGCTGTGTTGTGAGAAGCCTGGCCGTGAAGATAGATGATCCCTCCAGGATCCGAGAGGTCTCTGAAGAGCTAATGACCATATACTCGGATGCAGCAGTCTACGCCTCCGACGGTGAGAGAGTCTACATGCTGACGCGCGCCGCCATGATGACCATGGTCGGCGCAGAAAGCGTAATAATACCACTGGCTCTAGCCTCCGTAATGATCCTGAACGTGATGCTCGGCTCCATCCATGAAAGGATAAGAGAGGTGTCCATATACAGCTCTCTCGGCCTCTCCCCCAGCCATGTCTCCCTGATGTTTCTCTCCGAACTTCTAGTATACTCCGTCGTCGGAAGCCTTGCAGGGTACCTGATAGGCCTCCTCGGCAACAACCTGTTCGCCGCGGCCGGCATGCTTCCCAAGGAGTTCGTTGTCAACTACTCCGGGTCAGCGGTAATAATGGCTATGGTCATGCCTATGGCCGCTACCCTGGTCGCCTCAATCTATCCGTTGCTTAAGGTGGCTAGGCTGGTGACCCCCTCGATACAGCGGAGATGGAAGATAAGCACTAAGCCGAGAGGTAACGTGTGGGAGATACCGTTGCCGTTCCAGGCCTCGCCGCGTGAGGCGGTTGCTGTCTGCTACTATCTTAAGGAGTTCTTGGACAATAACAGGGTTCCGATGACTGGTAGCTTTTACACGACTAGGATAGCCGAGGTGAGAAGATATGAAGCTGCGGGTCTCGAGGTAGTGGAGGTGTCCACAACCGTGGCCTTGCCGCCGTGGGAGTCTGGAGTTCGGCAGGAGGTCTTCATACAGTTCCTTAGGAAGGCCTCAACCCCCTCTGAGCGGTACACTGTCTTGCTCAGGCTGGTGTTAAAGACGGGTGTCAGAGAGACTTGGATCAGGTCGACCAGAAGGTTTGTTGAGGAGATGAGGAGCCAGCTAATACTCTGGAAGGGCCTCAGGAGGCGTGACAAAATCAGGTATCTTAGCATGGCGGAGGGGATTTAATGGTTGAGGAGATCGAGCTTAAGGAGGGGCTTACCTCAAGAGTTCTCCTAGCGATACTTTACTCCGCCATAGTTCTCACCCCGGTCAGCATATATACTCAACTCGTGACGCCCACCCAGATAAGCCCGATAATAATCCTCATACTGATGGTTGAGCTGGCGAGGGTTCTCGGCAACCCGCTTACAACCCAGGAGGCCTTCCTGATATACTTCCTGTCAGGGACGGCCATGACGGCGACCCTGTGGATAAACATGGTGTTCAGGGCGTACATGGTTAAAAGCCCCTTCTTTGAATTCTTAGGCTTCACCCAGGAGGTCCCGCCTTGGTGGGCTCCGCCCCCAGGCTCAAGGATATATGAAATTAGAACTTTGCTAAGCCCGGAATGGCTCGTGCCGATAAGCATAGCGATAACGTTCACCGTCCTCTCACTGGCCGCTGAGATAGCCCTGTCATACCTACTGGCCCAGCTGTATATCGAGGTTGAGAAACTGCCGTTCCCCGTGGCACAATACCAGGCAGAGGTCATAAAGAACTTGACTGAGCGTGAACCGGCTAGGTTCAGGGTGTTTACTCTCAGCGCACTGGTAGGTCTAGCTTACGGTTTGCTACTCTATGGAGTACCCTCTCTTAGCCAGGCCATGTTCGGGGTAAGTCTCTATGTACCCGGTCTACAGCTTCCCTGGAACGACTTAACCGAGTATATTGAGAAGATCATGCCGGGCGCGGCGATCGGCTTGGCTCCAGACATACTGACGCTGACGACGGCCTGGGTGATCCCGCGGCACGTTATACTCGCTATAGCTATAACCTCAACGGTGATCTACGTGTTCGGAAACCACATCGCTTTGACAGCCCCGTTTGAGCTTTTTAAGCTGTGGCAGAGAGACTGGTACCCCGGCGCCGGCGTCACAATGATTGTTCAGAAGTCCTTCATGGACATATGGCTTAGCCCTTATATAGGGGTTAACATAGTCGCCGGCGTAGTGCCGCTCATCATCTACCGCAGGGCGTACTACCAGGCCTTCCGCAACCTCAGAAGCCTGCCTGAAGCCCTTAGAAAAAGAGGCTATCTTCCGCTGAACTTTCTCATCTCAATATATCTCGTATGCAGCCTCGCCTCCCTAGTCATAATAATGATGCTCGTCCCAGGGTTCCCGTGGTATCTACTGCTTCCCTTCGTCGCCTGGGAGTTCATATACGCGTTCGTCGCCGGATGGGGTGTTGGTACCGTGGGCCTGGCGGTGATAGAGCCCCCCTATATGAGGGAGGCCACGATACTGGTCAGCGGCTACAGGGACCTCGACATATGGTTCGCTCCATGGATCATTGCCCCAGGGAGGAATGCCGCATTGTTGCTCAACAACGCGTTTAGAGTGGGGTACTGGTGCGGCTGCAAGCCCTCAAGCTACTTCAAGGGGCTCATAATAGCCACGGCGGCCTCTCTAACACTCGGCCTCGTATACACCGACATGTTCTGGAGGATAGCGCCTATACCTTCAGCAGCCTATCCATGGGCGGCCTTCTTATGGCCTATTAACGCCATAAGATGGACCTTTTTCCCATCACTGGTGGTCCGCGGAGGCGGCTACATGGTGTTCAATCCCGAGATGATACTTGCCGGGCTAGCAGCCGGCGCCGCCGTGTTCGCCATCATAGTTGTAGCCAAGCTACCAGCCTCAACGTTCATGGGGGTTGTTGCAGGCATGGTTATGGCGCCGCCCATAGCTCTTTCACTACTGATAGGGCTTGCAGTAAGCTTCCTGGCTGAGCGGTTTGTCGGAAAGGACTGGTGGGCAACCTACCGCGCCGACATAATAGCCGGAATAGCTGTGGGCGAGGGGGTGATCATAGCAATCGGTGGAGCTTTCATGCTCATCGCTAAGTCCATATGGATACTGCCATACTAGCGCTGAAGGGCTCGAAACCTGTTTTTATCCTTTTATTTTGTTAACCACCTACCTCTCTAAAAGGATTAAATAGTTTATTCTGAAAGACTTCCTTCAGGAGGCTTGGTTAGTTGAGAAGGAGAATCTGGGTTAACCTGTCAGCCCTCCTCGAAAGGGGGATTGAAGAGGGGGTCAAGGATATATCCTCGGCTGGGTTTGAGGAGTTGCTTCTTTTAGTCTCCAGCGGGGACGGAGCATTTTTCAATAGTCATGTTAGGCCTAGTAAACCCGGCTACAGGGCCAGCTCCAGTGTAGAAGAGGTGATCAGAGAGGCGCGTAAAGCAGGCCTTAAGGTTCACGCCTGGATAGTTACCTTAAAGTTCAGTAATGAAGACTTCGTCAAAAAGCATCCCGGTTGGTACGTTGTTAACAGGCTGGGGGAGAGCTCGGCGGAAAGGCCGCCCTACGTTAAACATTATAAGTGGCTCTGTCCCAGGAAGCCAGGGGTAGTGGAGTTCGTCGGGAACTTCTTTGTAGAGGTAGCATCTGAATTCGATCTCGACGGGCTACATTTTGACTATATAAGGCTTCCCGATATTATACTTCCTAAAGGCCTAAGGGCAAAGTACCCGGAGGCTCCGCGGAGGGAAAGTTACGTGCCACGCTTTGACTTCTGCTACTGCTGTAGCTGCAGAAGGCTTTTCGAGTCTGAGACTGGAGTTGACCCTATGGAGATAGGGTATGAGGACCCCTTGTACCAGAGGTTCTTCCGGTGGCGCGTGGACGGGGTTTCGCGGCTCGTGGAGAAAGTCTATAAGGCTGTTAAGGACGTCGACGCTGGCCTCGAGGTTAGCGCCGCTGTTTTCCCAACCCCTAGCATAGCCTACAGATATGTTTTCCAGAACTGGCCTGAGTGGCCTCTTGACCTGTATGACCCGATGATATACCATAGATACTATGAGAAGGATATTGAGTGGATAGGTGAAGCGGTCCGTGAAGCAGTATCCATGAACGCCCCAGTGTCAGCAGGAATTTTCCTAGGGTTCATGGAGGGACCTGAGGATGTTTACAGGGCTTTTAAGCTGGCGATGGATAATGGAGCAGAGGGAATAACTGTTTTCGTGTATCCACCAAGAAAACCTGAGTCCATGGAGTGGGTAAGAGAAGCCTTTAAACAGCTTTAAAGATCAGACCTTTTCCCCAGGAGCCTGCTAAGCCGTAACCGGTCCGGGACCCCGACTTCCTAAAGACCGTTCCAGTATCAAGTCTGACCAACCTTTTCCTTGCATAAAAGACGGAATTGCGGTGAAATGTATGAATAAACCGGTTTAGTAGGCGTGAGTTAAAGATCGCATTACACGAATAGTTTCCTCCAATCTACGGTACTTTTTCCTCAGCGACCTGATCTCGTTTAAATGCTTGTCCTTATCCTCTAAAGCCTGGTATATGATAGCGCCCTCACAGTCCCTGGGAACCGGTAAACCAGCTACGTAGCACAGCGTAGGAACCACGTCCGCTATGTTCACCATCCGCTCAAGGACCGCTCCCTTTCTTATACCCGGTCCGCTAAGTATCATCAGGCCCTTCATCGACCCTATGGAATACTCGCCAGACGTCGTCTGTCTCCCATGCTCTCCGGGAGCCTCGGGATATAATCCAAAAACTATGTCTCCCACAGAATCCCCTTTAAGCCCCAGCATCTTAGCCTCCTCTTTTCTGAGAATGAACGCGAACGGGCACTTGCCGGTTCCTGGGTCGCGGTAGCTGTGCAACGCGTTTATAATCTCCCAGCAGACCTTGTCGTAGTCCTCGTCCTCGACTATACCGTCGGGGAAGCGGCTTCTCAGGTTTACCCATATATAGCACGATCTATCAAATGCTTTCGTCTGAGACCAGTCTATCTCCTTCTTCTCCCTATCTTTATACTTGAGCAGGCCGGCCTGCTCAAGTATCTCGTTTATCTTGAACCATTTAAACCCGGGCTCTGTTGGGCAGGCTCCATGATCTGAAACTATCGCCACCACCGTGTCCTCTCCTGCTGCCTCCAGGATCCTACTAACCATTCTATTAAGGGAAACATACATGCGTTTCTCAAGTTCCGCCAGTTTTTTACGCATAGCCGGGTTCGGGTCATGGTCAAGCCTATTTATCACCAGGTGATAGGTGTGATCCGGCGCGTGAGCGTGCATGTAGAATATGTCCCACTCCCTTGTAGTCAGTAGATAATACGCCGCCTCGCCGAACCATTCATTCTCTAGATCAAGCATTTCAAAATACGTTTCATAGTCGATCCAGCCCAGGGTCACCGCATCCTCCATAGCTCTTAAGGGAAGGCCTTTAACCACCTTTTCCTCTAGCTCCCTAGCCACCTCAGGGGGGTAGGTGGCCCCCTCAAGGGAGCAGAACGTTGTAAAATATAGTTTCACCCTTTTACCGTCGCTGGACAACTCGAGTAACTTTACCTTGAAATATGCTCGTCGAGGCCCCTGATCAGTCTCGAACTTAAGCACGGCTCTTTCACTCCACTCACCTAGGCTAACGGTGAACACGGGTTTTTCATCAGTTTTCACTAGAAAGCCCGAGACCATCTTCTTATCTGGACTAATCGCCAAATAGAGCTTAACAGGTTTAACCCTGTGTAAAGTATTGTATTTCCCTACTTCAACCTCAGCTTCTAGAACGCTTCCATCCGGAAACAGCCTCCATCCGACGCAGGGCTTCGGCTTAATCCTGTCGGCTAAAGGCAGATCCTCGGTTGTCACGCACTAATGGTCTGCCAAGTTTATAAGCCAGCGCCAAGCCGGTAACGGCTCGCCTTCCCTCGTCATACGCCAGTCTGTAACGTGGAGGCTAAAACCCGCTACTTGAACACCGTTTTTAAATCCTTGGAGGCCATGTAGTCGGATAGTTCATGATTATCGCTTTCTTTCCAGATTTTTCAGCGGCTTCCCATATAAACTCGGCTTTAACGTCTCCTGAATGAAATGCCTGGTAGCATACCTCAGGGGTTCCAGGACGCGAATTCTTCCTAGGTAGGTGAAAACACGTTATGCCATGGGTTCCAGGGTAAGCCCCGGTTGCAAGAGTGGTCTAGCTAGGAGGAGTTATGGTTGGGTGAGGCACCATACAGTTTTTAGCCCAAACCCCGTTTTCAACCAACTGTTTTAAGTTCGGCAACTCCCCCTCCCGGATGAGCCTCCATAGGGTTTTTGGTATCGGGGCGTCAAACCCTATAACAGCTATCTTAGTCATGGGCATCACGTCCTGACATAAGCTGGTAGTACGTAAGGCTTAATACGCTTTCCTCTACTCAAGAAGCGTTACGTTACAACCTGTAGAAATGCTGAAAAACTAGTCTATCCAGTCACAGCTTTGTTGACTAAGACACATCTCCGACACCAAAAACGCTATCATGAAGAATTTAGCTAAGACCGTTATTCACGAAAGCATAACATGCCAGCCCACCGTTAATACCTAGGATACGGAGCTACCCAGCTCATCCTTCAACGCTCTAAGCAAGCATGTAAGAACCCAGAGAAGCCTCGGCGAAACCCCCGGAAAACTACATGGGTGAGGATCTGCGTCTCCTAGCTAGAACCGCTATGGTTGCAGGAATAGCTGCGGCTACTAAAAGATATGGGCTTACAGGCGTCCTAATGTATACGGCGCTTCTTTCCCCGATGGTTATTTGCACAGGGTGTTTAAAGCCGAGAACAGAGACTTCAGCTTCAAGGTTGCCGACAGGCAGGGTTAGCGTAACGGCGTAACCGTCAAGAGCGGTATCCCACTCCCTGTCGGCCACGAGTATTCTAAGCGACGCGAATGGAACAGGTATACCCAGGAAGTCCAATAGTACAAGTCTAACCCTGCGTACCTGAAGCGTCACGTTTACTGGGCCGGGGCCCAGTAGCCTGAAGGCTGTTTTCAGCGGCGTGGCGTTGAGCCAGCAAACATCCTCCCCTGAGTCAAGGTCGACCACAACGTATCTAGCCTGTACGATGCTCCAAACGCCGCCTCTAAGCCAGACGCCCCCCGCTCCGGAGGAGATGGAAACTTCAACGTCTAGACCCGACATTTTAAGCATAATTTCTCCCTTAAGGGGCTGGCCATCCATGTCGAGCAGCAACACCCTGACTAAATACTCGTTATGCCATGTATAGGATATGTTAAACGGTTCCATAACCTCTTTTTCAAAAAAGATATGAGGCATCCTGTAGCCGTCCACAAGCCATCCGTCGAAAACGCTTCTAGTGTCGTTGACATGATACACGACAGTCTTCACAGGTGAAACCCTGAGCAAAAACCCTTTATCATACCAACCGCTTCTAAGCCCAGCCACGCCAAGGGGATCAATCACCTTAACCCAGTACTGGGTCCTCCAAACAGCTTCTATTATTAGAGGCTGGTCAACGACCACTTCAATCGGGTTATCCATCAGGGTGCCGTTCCACCCGCTGAAGACTAGCCTCGTCCTGTTCTTTAGGTCTATGTGCTCTAGAGCAAGCATCACGTGCATTCTGAAGCCCTTGGGTAGCCCTCCAGAAGTGAAGTTAGCCATTGAAAACGCCGTCTTGACTCTTACAAAATAGAATGTGCTCCACTTAGCCCGTATCTTGAGCGGCCGATCAACCTTTACCTTTACGACCAAAGTATTCGACTCGACGTCTCCTGTCCAACCTCTGAAAACCCTTAGGGTGCCGTTACCCTGGTCGACAACGGTCTCTGACACGTTAACGGATATAAGGGCGCCCTCGCTATACCACCCCGAACGTAGAGACGTCTCCGAGTACACCCCATCTATGGAGACGTAGTGCTGCACTTCCCAGTTAGCGTAGACGTCGAGATCATCTATAACCTTTATACGTAAAACGGTCTCATCTGAGGCCACAGCACCGCTCCATCCCTTGAAAACCGCCCTGGTCATGTTAGACAGATATACTATCGGGGAGACCACTCTGATCACCGCCACGCTATACTTAAGGTAAAGTCCCCCGCCGACGACGTTACCATACCTTGAATGCACTCTGACCCTGTAGGCTAGAAGCATACGGTAGGCTATGTCTTCCGGCAGGGCGACGGTGGAGGCTTGCGGAGCTTTGAAAACACCCTTTTTCATCCACGAGTAGACTACCGCCAGGCCATAGCCGTCAAGAGTTGAGGGATATGTCTTAGCCGTCCCTGGGTCATACACCGGGTACATCGCCTCACGCCCTTCTCCGTCTACATAAGCTGAACTACTGTGGCCAAGCCCTAGCGCGTGACCTATCTCATGCACGGCTATGTTGAAGACGTCGGTCGGGGAAAGGGTCTTAACCCGGCCCGAGGAGAGGAAGCATGTGTGGATTACTATTTTAACCCTAATGATCTTTCCAATCCCCTCGATATACGTGATTTCTGCCGAGCCAAGCTCACCACCCGGGACAGCAGGCGTGTCGCTGAAATACACGGTTATCTCGGCCGGTTCGACTGTCTGGGATACGTGTACGGTGAACGAGAACTCCTTGAGATAGCTGTAACCGTAGCTGTTCGCGAACGCCTCCAGGGCCTCATCCCATATCCTGAAGGCTTCCATGACAGCGTTCACCATGTCACTGCTGACCGGGTTGTCGTCAACGATAACCACGGATAAGGAGGCGTGGTCCCACGCCACTCCCTTAACCTCTATAGTTGCCGAGTCCTCGAGGAGAAGTGGAGTGGCGGTGTTTTCCCCGCTAAGGGAGGCTCCTAATATTAAGACGCAGGGTTCTGGATAAGCAACCCGCAGAAACGTCATACATGCTAGCAGGACCAGCAGCGTCCCTTTACCTGACATATGATCATTCGCTGATAACATTCCTCAAACCTAAAAATCTTTAGAGATCGACGCTCCTGGACTAGGAGGTTAAACGTTTAGTTTAAACCTTTAAAACCCTAGCAGGCAAAGATAACGATGAGGGAGACGGATGAAGGTCGGCTTCTACAAGGCATGTGTCACGCCACCTATAGGAACCCCTATGGCAGGCTTTGCCGCTAGGCGTGACGTGTCTAGAGGGGTTCACGACGGCCTGTACGCTAGGGCCATATACTTCTCAGATGGAGCCTCTGAATACATTGTAGCGTCGGTCGACGTGGCTGGCCTCGACAGATGGATCGTGTCCCGCGTGGTTGAGCTAGTGAGCAGGCGCCTGGGGCTAAGCGAGGAGCAAATATCGGTTTCCGCAACCCATACGCATTCAGGCCCTGACCTGCACGCCGGCTTCTCGGAGCCGGATCCGGAGCTGAGAGAGGTCACAGCCAGGAAGATAGCGGGAGCTATGTGTGCGGCAGTGGAGAACGTTGAGGAGCTAAAGCTACACGTAGGCAGAGGGGCTGTCGAGGGCGTCTCGGCTAATAGACGGAACCCCCTGTCAGGCCCGCTAGACCGTGACGTTTATGCCGTAGCGTTTAAGCGCGGTATACGGCCAGCGGTCACAATAACCGAGTTCGCCTGCCACCCGGTGGTTCTAAGGCATGACAACCTGCTGATTTCAGCCGATTACCCGGGCGCTCTTAACAGACACGTCGAAAATCTGACTGGTGGCTTCTCAGTCTTCTTCAACGGGACGTGTGGCGACATAAACCCTTTCCTGCCTGGAATGATTCTAAAGGAGCGGTACGAGAGAAGGCCTGGAACATTCGAGGATGTTGACTGGATGGGGGCTGTAATAGCGTGTGAATCCGTTAAGCAGGCTATGCTCGCTGGGCCTGAGGATGAAGAGCTCGTCTACGGCGCTGAACGCGTCGTGCTTAAGACCATGTTACCGAAGGGGCTTGAGGAGGCCAGGGAGAGGCTGGAGGACTTGAAGAAGAAAGTGGAGGAGGCGAAGCGTGCGGGAAACGTTGATGAGGAGCTCAGGGCTAGAATAGAGCTGTTCAGGGCCAGGAGGATAATAAGGTTTAGCGACATCTACGGTCCAGGCAGGATAGAGACGTTGATACGGGGGATGGCCCTCAGCCGTAAAACAGTCCTACTATTCCTACCTAGCGAGGTTCTATCCGGGATAGGCTTAGCCATCAAGGCGAGCTCACCCTTCGAGAACACGGTGGTTATCTCATGCTCCAACGACTATTTCGGCTACATATGTCCGTCCGGCGAGTATGGGAAAGGGGGTTATGAGGCCACGTATCCCGTCACCGTGCTAGAGAAGGGGGGCGGCGAGGCTGTGGCCAGAACATCTCTGAGGCTTCTCGAGAAGCTATATTCACAGATCGGTTGACCTCTCGGGCCGCCGTATGATGCCTAGTCTCAAACCCATGTTTTCTTCTGGGCTTCAGGCTGCAAACCGTTATATAACTTCTGCCTGACTAGGTTTTCCTGGGTGAAAGATTTTGGCTAGGCTGGCTATTAAAGGCGGGGAGCCTGTGGCTAAGGGGATCAGGCTTAGATGGCCAATATTCGATGAACGGGACAAGCAGGCTATACTTGAGGTCTTGGAGAGCGGGAAGTGGTGGCGGGGGGCTTATAGTGACCCTGAGGAGTCTAAGGTCGGCCAGTTCGAGAAGAAGTTCGCCGAGTGGCTCGGGGTGAAGCATGTCATTGCTGTGACAAACGGTACGGCTGCGCTGGAGCTGGCGTTAAAGGCCGGCGGCGTGGAAGCTGGGGACGAGGTCATAGTGCCCGCGGTGTCGTTTGTGGCCACGGCCACAGCCGTGCTGGCGGTTAACGCCATACCGGTCTTCGTCGACATAGACCCTGAGACCTACCAGATAAACCCGGATGAGGTTGAGAAGGCTATAACGGATAAGACCAGGGCGATAATCCCCGTGCACTACGGCGGCTATCCAGCCGACATGGACAGGATAATGGAGATAGCCGAGAAGTACGACCTGCTTGTTGTCGAGGACGCTGCTGAGGCCCACGGGACGGAGTGGCGGGGGCGTAAGGTGGGTTCGATAGGCGACTTCGGTTGCTTCAGCTTCCAGCAGGGTAAGCCGTTGACGTGCGGCGAAGGGGGAGCCGTGACCACGAACGATGATGAGCTGGCGGCGAAGGCTTACTCATACCATAACATAGGAAGGATTCCGGGCAGGCCCTTCTACGAGCACCATGTCCCAGCGTGGAACATGAGGATGACCGAGTTCCAGGGAGCCCTGCTGCTGTCACAGATGACGAGGCTTGACGAGCAGACCGAGAGGAGACATGTCAATGGTGAATACCTGGCTAAGGGCCTGGAGGAGATAGGCGGCATAAAGCCTCTGAAGAGGGATCCAAGGATAACTAAGCGCGGCTACTACTTCTTCCTCATGAGGTATTTTGCCAGCGAGTGGCGGGGGCTGCATAGGGACGTCTTCATGCAGGCTCTTAGAGCCGAAGGTATACATGCCCACACGGCCCATAACCAGCCCCTCTACATGAACCCGGTCTTCAGAGAGATGCATTTCGGCCGCACAGGGTGCCCGGTAACCTGCCCATTCCATGGAGGCAAGGTCGACTACGCAAAAGTAAAGTGTCCGGTGGCCGAGTACGTATACAGGAACGAGATAGTCGCCATAGGTAAAGACTATTTGCTCGAGCGCGAACACGTCGAGCTCGTGCTCGAGGCGATACGGAAAATAAAGGAAAACCTGTCTGAGCTCCTTTAGCCTCCACGTCTCTTAAGCACTATTATAACTATGGCTATCACCGCTATTGCTGCGCCTCCCGCGAGGGCCTCAACAGGTATCCCCAGTCCTCCTCCACCCTTTCCTTTCTCGCTTGGTTTAGGAGGCGGTAGGACTACCGCATCCTTGTCAGACACTAGGCAGAAGCCGTCATCCGGAGCCTGATACCCCTCTGAGGACCCACGTATCTGCACTATGACGGGCTTATCCGCCTTGATTACATGAACTGTATTCCCGGAAAGCGGTATAAACTGGCCTGCCACCGTCTCTATGTAAGCGCCGTCCACCTCAAGCCTGGTCGGGTAGGGGGTGAACACGACTCCGCCGCCGGGCGTTATAGCTCTGTACTCCACGTTGGCTGGAAGAGCCATCTGGAACCCCAGTGAAGACGGATAGTCGCCAACCCCGTACTCCGCGCCGCCCATGGTGGCCACGTAGACGGTTACGTCCCCAGTGCTCTTAACCTCCACGGGGCTCGTGGCTGTAAGGTCGTAGAGCGTGAGTAGCCAGACCTTCATCTGCTCCACCTCACTCTCCGTGAACGTGTGCTCGAATTTCTTATCCTTGAACTGAAGCGTCACCTTGCACGGCTCGTAGGCTATCACCATCATGTACGGCTTATCCGTCCTATGGGCCTTGCCCAGGAAGTGCTTGCCCACAGGCAGGTTTCTAGCGTTTATAAGCTGTAGTCCGACAACTTCACCCGTCTGTATAATCGCTATCCTGCCGGTTGAAACCACCCTGCATACTTCGCCAGCAACCACCGTTATCTCCTTTGTCTCGTTCTGCCATAGCTGGAACTCCTGCAGCTTCTTCCCCTTAGACGTGTACACCGCGACCTTGGCGTCCTCGTACGCGAGGACTGTCAAGGTCCCCTGTGGGTAAAATATGAACTCGCGGCCCACGAACCCGCCCGATGTAGCCGGAATATATGTGCCCACGTCCGAGTCTATGTGGTCGGCGACCCTCAGCATCACGAACAGCCTCTTGCTGGACTCTAGAAGGTAGTATCCAGGCCTTACAGTATACATCTTCAGTTCCATCCGTCCGATACTATCCTCCATTCCCAGCGTTTTACCGGTGCCGGCGGCTGAGAGATTGTAAAGCCTGTACTCCGTCTGGTTATACCCAACCACGTACATGGTGAAGTTGCACGGCGCCCAGAAGAAGTACTTGAACGTTTCCTCTCCGGCGGAATATGCTGGCTTGATGTTGATTGCCAGGGCCATGGCCGTCAACACTAGCGTCAGTACGAGGCCTAGCCTCCACATACCTCCTCACCAATAACCTTTTTAAAAACGGTACGTTTTAAGTTTTCCCGGGATATTTACGTACACGGCCGGATGATGATGGACGCAGTCGATGAGCGATGAGCAGCTGCGCCCGTCTGACGGCCCTTAAGCCAACCTTTAAATTGGGCACAGGGTTTAATGGCGTGGGTGCCGTAACGGTGAATAAACATGTATGGGACTGCCACACACACGTTGGAAGCTACAGAGGTTTTGAATCCATCTCGCCGAAGTGGCGTGAGGTCAGCCTCAAGATCCTTATAAACTATCTGGATGAAAGAGGGGTTGAGAAAGCCGTACTACTCCAGGATAGAGCGAGGCCCGCCCGGCAGATCCTGGAGATATGCTGCATGTTTAGGGACAGGCTAATTCCATTCTGCAAAGTTGATCCGCGTAACCATTCCTGGCTAGAGTCTCTGAAGAGATATGTGGAGGAGGGCGTCAAAGGAGTTGGGGAATACACGGTTAAGTTGCCCGTAGACCACGTGCTTAACCGGAGAGTCTACGAGGTCTGTGGCAGGCTTGAAATACCTATCCTGATACATCTGGCGTGGCATCCGGATAACGAGTACGGTTTGCTCGACAAACCAGGGCTTAAAGGACTTGAATCAGTCGTGTCCGAGCACTCTAATACAATATTCATAATGCATGCGCAGGGCTGGTGGCGCGAGGTTTCAGCCGTTGTAAATCCAGATGTAGCCTATCCTAAAGGACCCGTAGGCGAGCCGGGAAGGGCCGTCGAAATACTGGAGGATTATCCGAACGTCTACGGAGACTTATCAGCCTACTCAGGCTACAACGCTCTAGCCCGCGATGCAGGTTTCGCCAAATGGTTCCTGGAGAGATTCAGCAACAGACTACTCTATGGAAGCGATCTCCTCGATTTCTTCAGGCCGGAACGGTCATTGCTAAGGCTTCTCCTCAGTCTAGGTATCAGCGATAGCTCTCTCTCCAGGATACTTCATGGCAACCTGGCGCGCCTCATAAACCCTTAGCCCGTCTTTATCCATCCTCTAAAACCCAGCTATAGGGGACTCCTGGGACTGTTTCTACCCTGTTTCACCATCTATGAATACTTTCACGTTACTAACAGTTAAATTAATATATGTTTTTTAGCGGCTCCCACCCTGCCGAGGGCGATGGCCTTGTGCAGGCTCCTAGCAATGATCTCCTCTAAGCCTGCAAGCCTTTATTTTCACCTAGTGGAGGCCGAGTGCTCACTTCTAAAACAGGCTAAAGCCGGGAAACAAAGCGACGGCTGGGGAATAGGCTACTACTTGAATGGTAAACCCTTTATTGTTAAAAGCCCCGGTGCTGCCTATGAGGAGGAAGACCTGTTTAAGAATGCTGCCAGAGAAATAAAGTCCAACATCATAATAGCCCATGTAAGGAAGGCGAGCAATCCGAGGGGGTTGCCCAGGGAGAAGCTAATAGGAATGGAGAACACTCAGCCTTTCAACTACTCCTTGTATCTCTTTGCCCATAACGGCACCGTTAGAGCTCTTAAAGTGTTCGACAGGCTGGAGAGCTATAAGTCGATAGTTAAAGGGGTTAACGACAGCGAGATCTATTTCGCCTTACTGATAAAGGAATGGGAGGAAACAGGAGATCCTATAGAGGCTCTGAAAGCCGTCGAGGAGGAGCTCTGGAAGGTTGCTGAAGGCCCTAAAAACCCTTTCAGTAGCCTTAACGCCGTATTTAGCGACGGAGAAAGGATTTACGCCGTCAACAGGTATGTGGAGGGCCACGGCAGGAAGTCCCTATGTTATGGCGACTCAGAGATCTTCAGGATGTGCTACATGTATACAGGGGACCGGCTCGTCGTCTCCTCTGAACGCACCTGCGACGGCCCATGGAGCCCCCTGTCCGATGGTCACGTTCTGGTAGCGGAGGCTTGTGGAGACAGGGTTGAATATAGGATTACGAGACTTAAATAAGGATTAGAGACATAATTCTGTAACTCCTGGGAAGTCACGGAAGTGGTTCAGATGACATGTTTCAAACTTCCGAATGGTGAAAGCAGGTTTTTCAGCAGGGTTCTCGAATCCTGTCCAGGCAGCCCTCTCTACATAGATCATTCAACATGGTGTCTTCACGGCGAATACGTAGCTGGAGAGAAAAACGTTCTCGTTAACTCCCCCCTTTCAGCCTTGCTGGCCGGAATACATCCCTTCACCATTGGTTGGATAGGCGACCTCCACGCAACAGGGGAGGCTGAGGAAAGGCTTTCAGCAATCGCCGCCCTTCTCTCAGCCCTTAACCCCACTCTCACCGTGCTGCTTGGCGACCTGGTTAATGGCTCAGGCGACTACACGGGTTCGGACATGGACGACAGCTGGTTCGCCAACGTTTGGAACACCTTTAAGAGGACGCCCAACCTCCTCTGGGTTAAGGGGAACCATGACATCGACCCTGGCCACTACGAGTTCTATGACTGGAGCGAGGAGCTATGGAGCCTAAACATAGGCGTCTTCAAGCTGGTCGCCTTCGACACGTTTGACGAGGGAAGAGTGATCCGAGAGACCAGTCACACCTTTATATCCGCCAGCGACACGATATGGTTGAGGCGGCGGCTGAAAGAGGACGACAGGGTGAAAATAGTGTTGGCCCACCACCTCTTCAGCCAGTGGCGCCCCTTCGCATATCTAGCCCTTAAGAAAGCCGTAAACCTAAGATACGTCTTTTCGGCGCACGACCATAAGGCATATACCGGAGAAATAGGAGACGTCAAAGTCATCGTTAACGGAACCGGGGCCCCGGCGGCAACGGAGAGCGTTGCATGCGTATTCACTGGGTTTAAAAACGGTGATGTAGCCGCCTCCCTGGTTAAGTCAGTAGATGTAGCGGTTGAAGACGGGCACTACAGCGTTACGGCAGAGCTTGAAAAGCTGGAGGGCTTCAGGCTTCTGGCGCCTGTACGGTTAACCGTAAACCTTAGAGGAAGACCGGTTAACCTGTACGTCATGATCGGGGAGGATGGTGAGGCTGAACTGGAGATAGATGGGAACAGGGGGGAGATAGCGTCTACCGTAGATCTGTTCATGACAGGTAAGGAGATAAGCGTTGAGGGAGCTGAGCTATACGACTTTTGGAGATGTCCATGCGGGGCTGAATGGAGATCTTTCCACATTAAAAGAGAAGAAAGGGCATGTGTTAAAATCCGCTAAACTGGCTAGGCGGGTCTGACAAGCCCCCATTTCTCCAAGGCGCGTCTAAGCTCTTTATGGGTCTCCGCGTACTCCTCTAACGGGACGTTTTTCCGCGCGGCCTCTACTGCCTGTCTAACGGCGGCCGCCCCAGCCCTAGGCCCATCTGGGTGGCCTAGCACGCCTCCGCCAACCTGTATAACTACGTCAACTCCCATATGCTCCAGCACTACGGGTAGTGTGCCTGGATGAAGCCCTCCGGAGGAGACGGGAAACGCTGGCTTTAGATGGTGCCACTCCTGCCTTAGGTGGAAGGGGTCGTCCTCGTCAGGCTCGAAAACCTTGTCCCTTAGTATTCTGGCATGGTTCATTACGTCCTTCGTCTTGGCCTCCAGCTTCCCTACGCCCGGAGTACCCACGTGTATCTGGTCAATCCCTATCAGCCTACAGAGCTTCGCGACCGTGAACATTGACATTCCGTGCAGGGGATTTCTCGTGAAGGCGGCATGGAAAGCCCTGTGCGCATGTATGGCTAGGCCATGCTCCTCCGCTACATCCCTCATATAGGTTAGTGAGGACCAGCCAGCTACGACCACGTCTATCATGATGAACGGGTTCCCATAGTCGGCGACCAGTTTAGCTCTTCTCACCATCTCCCTCACGTCAGCTGTGACGTTGGCCAGCCAGACCTTCCTCTCACCTGTCTCATTCTCCGCCTTTTCGATGGCTTTCATAAGCGTCTCAGCTCTCTTCTCGAACTTACAGAATGAGGGGCTGGTAAGGTTCTCGTCGTCCTTGACGAAGTCCATTCCACCTACGAGGAACTCATAGGCTACCTCAGCTATCTCCTCGTGGCTATAGCCAACCTTAGGCTTAGGCACTGTCCCCATTATAGGCCTGTCATAAACCCCCGTAGCTTCCCTCACCCCGGGAATCCCCTTACCCGGCCCCTTGAAATGTTTAAGGAAGCCATAGGGAAGCTGGAGGTCTTCAAGCCTCAGGCCTTTAAGCGCCTTCATCCCGAAAACGTTTCCGGCGACCGAGGCTATGAACCCTGGCAGGTTACCTTCCTCGAATAACTCCAAGGGGTACGCTATCTTGACCAGATAGGAGCCGTCGCCTAGAGGCTTAAGCTCGAAGGCTTTAGCCATAAGCCTCTTTATACGTGGCGGCAGCACCGACAGGGTGGTCCACGTCCCCACGCTGCTCTCAGACGCAACTCTGCCAGCCGCCGCCTCCACCGTGAACCCCTCGGCAGGCGTAACTCTGAAGACAGCTATGACGTTGTTTTCAGGTTCCGGTGTATAGCCGGGCTTAACGAAGTCCAGGTACCATTCAAAAGACTCCGGTTTCTTAGGCATAGCCTTCACCCAGTTAAGTAAGCAATCCCGCCTTAAAAAGCATTGTTCCCTGCGATGATATAGCAAATAGCATAAAGCTAATATGTGGATACGTCCATCCCCCGGTGGAGGCGGCTGGACATGGCTAGGATTAAAGCAGTCTTCTTCGACATGGGGGGAACAATTATTCATGGACGCGATATTCCCGGGCTCGACGAGAAATGTTTCGCTAACGTTGCAAGGCTGCTTTCCTCAAAAGGGTGTAAGGTGGATTGGAAATCTGTTGAGGAAAGCTATAACCGGGCTAGAAGCCTGGTTAGAGACAGGACTAACCCGTTGATAGAGGTTGATACACTGGACGTCTGGACGGAGGTTCTAAGGCTACTAGGGATAGAAGGAGATAGGGGTCTTGCCAAGGACTGCATGGACGCCTTCTTCAAACCTAGGCTAGGAATAGGCAAGGAGGTTTACTTCCCAGATGCCGAGCCGACGCTCGCCGAGCTGAAGCGGAGAGGCTTCAAACTGGGGCTTATATCGAACGTGGGTAGGGGGATAACTTATTTCCTCGACGAGCTGGGGTTTGAAAGATATTTCGACGCTATAGTTTTCTCGTGGCAGACCCGGTGGAAGAAGCCCTCCCCGAAGATATTCAGGGTGGCTCTAGGCATGCTCAAAGTTGAGCCGGGTGAAAGCATGATGGTTGGCGACTCTCTTGAGGCTGATGTGCGCGGCGGCCAAGGAGTTGGAATGGTGGGGGTCTGGATAAACCGGAGAGGCCTAGAGGTGGACTGGGACAGGCTTGGTTTCAGGCCGGATTACGTGGTTACAAGCCTTACCGAGATATTAGATATACTGGAGGAGTTAAACAAGGATTAGTTTTATTAATGAATTGTTTAAACCGGTTTGCTGGAGGAGCTAAAGATGGTTTTAGCCGGGAAAATCTCAACGAAAGTCTTTAAATCATGCCTGAAGGTTATCTTAACGGGTGCTATGGGTTGTTCGACGAGATAGCTCTGGGGCTCTGGGACATAATAGGTTTGGTGGTGGGAGCGGCGGCCCTCATACTGTTGCTAGCTATACTGCTATTCGAGTACTCGCTCTGGCGGCGCCGCAGGCTAATGAGGGTTCTCAGGGCCGAGCGGAAGTGAAACCCTATATTGGTAACGGGGATAGTTATTTCCCGGGTGAAGTAGTTGTTTAGGAGAAAACGTGGCGGTTTAAAGAAGCTGTATAGCACTGAGGTGGCTGAGGATGAAATAGCCCTGCTGTACCTAGGCTACTCCGCCATAGCCGTTAAAACCAGCGGCCTAGTGCTTCTCTTCGACCCAGCAAACCTGGTAAGCCCTTCAGAGGCTGAAAAACTTGATCTCATACTCTTCACGCATGGCCACTACGACCATTTCGACGCGTCGCGGGCAATAGAGCTGCATAGGGCTACCGGGGCCCCCATAGTCGTGGAGCCGAGTCTCTACGGGTCGCTTAAGGGAGCCCTACCGGAGAACAAGCTTTTCAAGGCCGTCGGAACCCTTAGCGTCGACGGGATAACGGTGGACTGCATCGAGGGGCGGCACGTAGGCCCGATAACACTGTACCTGGTCGAGCTGGAGAACGTAAAGATATTCCACGGCGGGGATTCAGCATACGTGCCGCTCTACCCGAGGCAGGCCGACCTAGCTATAGTGCCCACTGGATCGCCGTCCCCCACGGCGTCGCCTGATGACGCCTATAGGATGGTTGTCGATCTAAGGGCTAAGGCCGTTGTCCCAGTACACGGGAGTGAGGGACAGCACAGGGAGCTTGAGCGCAGGCTAAGGGAGAAC
>CAYSTQ010000006.1:10885-21364 GCA_964433855.1 uncultured Thermoproteales archaeon | reverse complement strand
TTCAATTATGGTTTTCGGTACAAGGTCTTTGAGATCTACACCCATTACCATCCCGCCTCAATAATTAAGCCTAATTTAATTAGATTTTTTACGTCGTAAATATCTATTGCTCATCTCGATTCGTTAATTAAAAGTATTTGCTTTTATCTTGGTGAGCGTTTATCTTCTAAAAGATGTACGAGCCGAAGATCTTTCTTAATAGTTTCAACATACACTACTTTTCTAATTTCTAGGATCATTAACGCTTTGTTAAACTCTTTTGGCGATAAATCATCTTCTATAAGCTGTTTTATTTCTTTGAACAGGTCAGTGTCCTTAAGAGGGGTCCCCTTTCTTTTCAAGGTTTCCACTATCAATATGGGTAAAGGCGCGGGCAGCATTTGCTTGTCACCTCAAGCGTAGTAACTTGCAACCATTCTTCTCTCTCTCAACGTCTTAGCTCTTTCAGCCCACATCTCGTAGTATTTAACCATTTCCTGTGTTAGCGAAGGCCGGATTTTATTTAAGGCCTGTTCAAAATGACGTAAGCTAACTTCTCTGGTTTTAAGATCTTCTCTTAAAGCCATTAAGCCAGCCTCCCGCACCAGCAACTCCAAATCAGCACCAGTGTAGCCTTCTGTACGCCTAGCCAGCTCCATCAAGTCAACGCTCGGGCTTAAAGGCATATTTCTTGTGTGTATCCTAAGTATCTCATACCTTGCCTTAAGGTCTGGTGGAGGGACGTATACAAGCCTATCGAATCTTCCAGGTCTTAAAAGGGCTGGATCTACAATATCCGGTCTATTGGTGGCGCCTATAACCACAACTCCTTCAAGTCTTTCGATGCCATCCATCTCTGTCAGTAGCTGACTTACTACGCGTTCTGTAACCATCGAATCACCTGCGCCAGCGCCTCTGGCGGGCGCTATAGCATCTATTTCATCCAAGAATATAACGCATGGGGCAACCTGTCTAGCCTTCCTAAAAACTTCTCTAATCGCTCTCTCTGATTCGCCAACCCACTTGCTATATATCTCCGGTCCTTTCACCGCTATGAAGTTGGCCTCGCTTTCGTTTGCTACTGCTTTTGCCAGCAGCGTTTTGCCGCAGCCGGGCGGGCCATAAAGCAGAATACCCTTAGGCGGCTTGATGCCTATACGTTCGAAGGACTCGGGATATTTAAGAGGCCATTCAACAGCTTCCCTAAGCTCCTGTTTAACTTGTTCTAACCCACCTATGTCGCTCCATTTAACAGAAGGGACTTCAACCTCTACTTCTCGTAAAGCGGTTGGCGTGATCTCTCTGAACGCTTTCAAAAAGTCATCCATTGTAACCTCAAGCTTTTCTAGGATTTCCGGGGGAATTTGTTCCTCGTCAAGGTCTATTTTAGGCAATATCCTTCTTAGAGCCTTCATAGCCGCCTCCCTAGCTAAGGCGGCCAAGTCCGCGCCTACAAAGCCATGCGTTAGCTCAGCGAGCTTATTCAGATCAACGTCTTTGGCCAGGGGCATGTTCCTTGTATGAACCATTAGTATTTCAAGTCTTCCCTTAGTGTCGGGTACACCGATCTCTATTTCCCTGTCAAACCTGCCAGGTCTTCTCAGGGCGGGGTCAATAGCGTTCTGCCTGTTAGTGGCACCTATTATTATGACGTCGCCGCGGGCCTCTAAGCCATCCATTAATGCTAGGAGCTGCGCCACAACCCTTTTCTCAACTTCCCCTGTAACTTCCTCCCTTTTAGGAGCTATAGCGTCTATTTCATCAATGAAAATAATCGCTGGGGCATGCTCTTTTGCTTCTTCAAATATCTCTCTTAGACGCTGTTCAGACTCGCCATAGAACTTGCTCATTATCTCCGGCCCGTTAATAGCGATGAAGTAAGCATCGCTTTCGTTTGCTACTGCTTTTGCCAGCAGCGTTTTGCCGCAGCCGGGCGGGCCATAAAGCAGAATACCCTTAGGCGGCTCGATGCCTAACCGCTTAAATAGTTCAGGATGTTTAAGGGGGAGTTCCACCAGTTCACGTATTTTCTGCTTAGCCTCCTCCAAGTCACCTATATCGTCGTACGTGACCCTGGGTATACGTCCGGCCTCAACGGGTCTTTCGAGCACTATTAAGTGCGTATCTTCAGTCACTATGACTACACCGTTAGGTTTAACGGAAACTACGACAAACGGTATTGCCTGTCCCAGGACTGGTACCTGGACTATATCACCTTCGCAAAGAGGATGGTCCAATAACCTTTTCTTTATATAAGTTACAAAATTCTCATCTACACTTAACTGCATGGAAGCAGGAGCTATCTTAACGGAGCTAGCCGGTCTAACTCGTGCGCGTTTAATAACTACTTTATCACCAATGCTGACGCCAGCGTTCCTCCTAGTAATACTATCCATTCGGATTACGCCTGCACCGTGATCTTCCGCGTATCCTGGCCAGGCTACCGCAGCTGTTCTCCGCTTACCTATTATCTCGACGATGTCTCCGGCGGTTATGCCGAGCTTAGCCATAGCCATTGTGTCTATCCTCACACGTCCTCTACCAGTATCTCTCTGTTTGACTTCGAGTACCTTAAGTTGGACTTCATCTAACCCTTCATCTCTTACAGATCCCTCTCTTGGAGACATTCTATTTACCCCTCACCATGTGGCAACATTCTCTGGAGTCCAAAATATGAACCGCCGCATCATAATACTATTGCATATAGCTTAGGAGTAAAGCATCTCTATAAAACTTTCTATTAAAGACTGTGACGCTTCTACCACGATCGCTGCATTTTCTTCGCTCCGATAAGTTCAATGAATATTAATTTTTGAGCAAGCCTCAGGATGCACGGGTAACGCGAAGAATCTCAACTTCACTAACCCCTTCTACGGCTGATATCCGCTGCTCTAGTTCATACGTTCCCCCTTCAGTCTCTTCAGGCATAACTACCAGTAGTAGTAGAGCCTCTAAGCCAAACGCTATGGGCTCCTTCCGTGCTTCGGCTAACAGGTAATTTTCAGGTAAGGCATCATTTATCTTCTTGGCTAGAGTGTCGAGGTCTACTTCTAGGCCTTCCGGTAAAACTCTCACTAAAGCCATAACTCGCGCCATCATTACCCCCCTTCATGGCTAGTTAACATGGCATTTAAACGTTATCTATCTCTTACGGCCCTTCAAAACCACATTTTGGGCAAGTATAGTTATTTACCAGTTTCCTGCATTGTTCACATCTCCATATCACTACTTCGCCGCAGTTAGGACATCGAAAACTCACACCTCTTGTATAGGGTGGTATTAGTTTGCCACATGAACTGCATTGAGCCACTTTTAGGCTTTCCATAGTTTTATCACCTGTCTAAGACTGAAGGTAGAAAGATGTAGGTTAAATATATCCGTTTTGATACGCATGGTTTACATTAAAAATGTTAAAGAATATTCAAATTTTAATATTTATATATACCGTTCAAAGACTATTCTTATATTTTCTCCTGTTATACGCCTGATCATGTCCTCGACTAGTTTAGGTGAATAAGGCATTTTCCGTGCGTCTCTAGAAGGTATACGAACACTATATTCTGAAGAACCGTCAGGGAACCAGACTATATTTACTCCAAGAACCCTTGCTGGAGACACTATGGACTGAATCAGCGTTTTTAGATCCCTCGTTTTTTCTATAAATCGTACATTCTTAAACCCAGCTTTATCAAGCCTAGAATATATTTTACGTAGCTCACTGTCTGACAACATGTTTAACCCTGTAATGAAAACAAGTATTACATCATCAACCTTTAAAGCGTTATGATAAATAACCTTTTTAAGGTTTCCAACATCTTCCTCCTCGATTCTAAGTAACTCGTGCATCAAATCCACATCTAGCTGTGAGATAATACCCTTATCCAGCAGGCTTTGACATTTGGGACAAAGCATTTTCGTCCTCGCATCAAACTGGCAAATAGGTAACCTCAACCTATAATCCCCTCTTAAGAGTTATCGAGATCGTGCTTACACGCCTCAGCGTGCCAGTTTGGGTAGGCAATACCTCACTGCCTATTTCAACAGTGGTTACCTTCACATCTTTCATAAAAAAATTTCTAAGGTTTTCAACAACTTCAATGGCTTTCACGACGTTCAGCCCTCTAGCCTTAACCTTAACTTCCTCCTTTCCTTCATGGAAAAGCGTTAAACATGCTAGAACATATTTATTTGCGGGCTTACCACCTACGTAGACAACAGCTTCATCCAGCGCGTTTCACCTCTTTATATCGTTCAAATGCTTTTTATTACTAAATTTATTACGGCATTATCTGAGTATAAGAAGTATAAATAAGTCTCGTCTTAGCCTTGAAGGCTTAAAGTATAGCCCTTTGATTAAATTTTTCTTAACGTGTATTGAAGCAATCTTCAATTAGGCATAGTAATACTTAAATACTAGTTTACGTGTGCAAACATGGTGATAATCTAATGGAAAAAACATTGACCAAATTGACAGAGAAACAGCTACAACTACTTAAACTACTACTCGACAGGAGCCGTGCGATCCAAGTCTTCACGGTAGAGGAAACCCAGAATAAGCTGGCTAAAGAACTTGGAATAACGCGTCAGGCGTTAAACGTGCATCTCAGAAGACTTAGGGAGGAAGGTTATATTCGTACCGGTAGAGGCTTCATAGATCTAACCGAAAAAGCTTTAGAACTATTAGGTATACGAACCGCGGACGTTTTCGTTCTGGTTAAAATAGAGCCTAAACTCAGGTCTCACGCCTACAGTAAGATAAAAGCACTCCCAGTAGAGAAGATCTACAGGGTAACGGGCGAAATAGACCTCATAGCGGTTGTGAACCAGGCTAAGCTCGACGAGTTCCTTAGGAGAATATCTAGGATTGATGGTGTAAAGGAAACAATAACGCATGTCGTCATAGAAGTTTTAAAGTGAGCACTGTCTAGCAGTAAGATTTAAATAAGAACGTTTGCGCCGTAACAGGTGGCTTAATCCATATCCGGATTATAGGGTTATATTTTGTAGGGGAAAACCATGCCAAAAAAAGTAAATATATTGGAGCACGAGCTTGTGCCTTCATATATTAGGCTAGATAAGGAGGAGGCGCGGGCATTGCTGAAAAGAATGAAGATACGTCCTTCACAATTACCCTGGATGCTTGCCTCTGACCCCGTCGCTAGAGCTATAAACGCTAAGCCCGGAGATATAGTAATGATCATTAGAAAAAGCCCTACAGCAGGTAAGTCAGTCACCTTTCGACTAGTTGTGCCTGGATAGGTGGTGAGTTTTGTCGATCTCGATGTCTGACAGATGGGTGCTTGTAGAAGCATACATCAAAGAAAACGGGTTAGCTAGGCAGCACTTAGACTCATACAATGATTTTATAGAGAGAAAGCTCCAGGAGATAGTTGACGAGCAGAGAGTGATAGAGACAGATATACCCGGCCTCTATGTTAAGCTTGGAAAAATAGAGGTGGGAACGCCCACAGTACGCGAAGCAGACGGGTCAGTAAACGAGATAACTCCTATGGAGGCAAGACTAAGAAATCTATCCTACACTGCGCCACTATACCTGAATATGGCCTTAGTCGTTAACGGTGAAGAGAAAGAATGGGTTAAGGTTTATGTCGGCGACCTTCCAATAATGGTTAAGTCAAATAAGTGTGTTTTAGCCGGGTTATCTGATGAGGAGCTAATAAAACTAGGTGAGGACATAGCTGATCCCGGAGGATACTTCATAATAAACGGTTCTGAAAGAGTTTTAGTCATACAGGAGGATCTAGCAGTTAATAGGGTTTTAGTTGACATAGGCGGCCTTAGTTCCAGAGTCACGCATACGGCAAAGGTCTTCTCAGCCACCTCGTCATACCGTATACCGGTAACCGTTGAAAGACATAAGGACGGCACTCTTCACGCCTCATTCCCGGCGGTGGCTGGGAGTATTCCGCTGGCAATATTGATGAGGGCTTTAGGTCTTGAAACTGATAAGCAGATAGTTGAGGCTATATCGGATGATCCAGATATTCAGAAAGAGCTCATACCTACGCTGGAAGCGGCTGCGCCTATTCCAACGGTTGAAGATGCGCTCAACTACATAGGAAGCCGTATAGCGATAGGGCAGGCGCGCGCCGTAAGAATAGAGCGAGCGCAGCGTACACTTGACAACTATTTACTGCCCCATCTGGGCACTAAGCCGGAAAACAGGAAGGCGAAGGCGTATTTCCTTGGACAAATGGCTGAGAAACTTCTTGAACTAGCCATAGGACGTAGACGGCCCGACGACAAAGATCATTATGCAAATAAAAGGCTTAAGCTAGCTGGGGACCTATTAGCAATGCTTTTCAGATCGGCGTTTAAGCAGTTTGCCCGTGATGTAAAATACCAGCTTGAGCGTATGAAGAGCAGGAATCGCGAAGTTGACTTAATAACGTTGGTTAGAGCTGACGTGATCACGGATCGTCTTAAGCATGCTTTAGCTACGGGTAATTGGGTCGGTGGTAGAACTGGCGTAAGCCAACTATTAGACAGAACAAACTATTTGTCTACCATAAGCCATCTCAGAAGAGTAGTCTCTCCTCTAAGTAGATCACAGCCTCACTTCGAAGCCAGAGAGCTACATGCGACGCAATGGGGTAGACTATGCCCTGTTGAAAGCCCAGAGGGTCAGAACTGCGGTTTGGTGAAGAACCTTTCGCTTCTAGCCACGTTATCCATAGGCATAAATGAGGAAGAGGTCGAGGGGTTACTATACAGGCTAGGCGTAATACCTATAGACGTGGCTAGAAGCACTGAAAGAAGAGGAGTGAAGGTTTTCCTGAACGGACGGTTAATAGGCATACATGAAAATCCTGATTCGTTTGTCGAATCGATCCGCCGGTTGAGAAGAGAGGGTAAAATATCTCATGAGGTCAATGTGGCCTACTATAAAGATGAATATATAAAAGAAATATATGTAAACTGTGATGCAGGCAGGGTTCGCCGCCCCCTAATAGTAGTCGAAAACGGAGAGATAAAATTAAAGCCCATACATGTTGAAAAAATTAAAAGCGGAGAATGGACGTGGAGCGATTTAATAAAGAACGGCATAGTGGAGTATCTCGACGCTGAAGAAGAGGAGAACGCCTATATAGCGATAAATCCTGAAGAGGTAACTTCTGAACATACGCATATGGAGATAATTCCCTCTGCCATACTCGGCGTTATAGCCTCAATAATACCTTATGCTGAGCACAATCAATCACCAAGGAATAGCTATGAAGCCGCTATGGCTAAGCAGGCATTAGGCATATCGGGTCTTAACTTTAGGCAGCGTATGGACTCGAGAATGCATCTACTCCATTACCCGCAAAAACCTCTTGTGAAAACAAAGATTATAGACATAATAGGATTTAGTGAACGGCCAGCTGGGCAGAACTTTGTTTTAGCCGTAATGGTGGCAGGAGGATACAACATCCAGGATGCGTTGGTATTAAATAAGTCGGCGGTAGATCGTGGCTTAGCGAGATCAACGTTCTTCAGGACATATGAAGCTGAGGAACGTCGTTATCCAGGTGGCCAGGAGGATCGGATAGAAATTCCTGATCCGTCAGTAACGGGATATAGATCGAGTGAAAGCTATCTCAGGCTAGGTGAGGATGGTATAGCAGAACCAGAATCTGAAGTTCTTGGTGGCGAGGCGCTTATAGGTAGGACAAGCCCGCCCAGGTTCTTCGAGACGTTTTTCGAGGTCAGATCTGCAACTGGTAGAAGAGATACGTCGATAACCCTGAGGCATGGTGAAAAAGGTATAGTAGACAGGGTTGTTGTGACAGCTACCTCTGAAGATAATAGACTAGTTAAGGTAAAAGTTAGAGATCTAAGAATACCGGAATTAGGCGACAAGTTTGCCTCACGGCATGGGCAGAAGGGAGTAATAGGTATAATGTTACCACAGGAAGACCTGCCGTTTACCGAGGATGGCGTAGTGCCTGACGCCTTAATAAATCCCCATGCAATACCTTCGCGAATGACTATAGGACAGCTTCTCGAATCACTCGCCGGTAAGGTGGCAGCGCTTAAAGGCACATTTATCGACGCTACCCCCTTTGAAGGTGTTAGTGAAAAAGTTCTAAGGAGAGAACTGTTAAAACT
Organism: uncultured Thermoproteales archaeon; assembly: GCA_964433855.1. Classification (GTDB taxonomy): domain Archaea; phylum Thermoproteota; class Thermoprotei; order Thermofilales; family CAYSTQ01; genus CAYSTQ01. Next base: position 13,273 of record CAYSTQ010000006.1, on the reverse strand, counting down.
AGGGTTTAGAAGCGATGGTAAAGAGGTTATGTACGATGGTATAACTGGTGAAAGGCTTGAGGTCGAAGTTTTCATAGGTTTAGTATATTATCAAAAGCTACACCACATGGTCTCTGATAAGATACATGCAAGGGCTAGAGGACCTGTACAAATACTTACTAGACAACCCACTGAAGGACGAGCAAGAGAAGGAGGGCTTAGATTTGGTGAGATGGAGAAGGATTGTCTAGTAGGTCATGGAGCGTCACTGCTATTAAGAGAAAGACTATTCGAAGAATCTGATAGAACTGTAATATATGTTTGCGAAAACTGTGGTTTTATAGGGTACATGGATGCTAGGAAAGGACAACCTGTATGCCCTGTATGTGAGGATAAAGGGCGGCTCCACCCGGTCGAAATGTCATATGCATTCAAACTTCTACTTCAAGAGCTTATGAGCTTAGGCATAGCTCCGCGTGTAATACTTGAGGATGCTGTAGGAGGTGTATAAGATGGTGTTTTATTCAGCCTTAACTGAGAAACCTAGAAAAATAATAAAGGGAATAAAATTCGGAATATTATCACCTGAAATAATACGTAGAATGTCGGCTACCGAAATAGTTACAGCTGATACATACGATGAAGACGGTATGCCTATAAGAACAGGCCTCATGGATAGAAGGCTTGGAACAATCGAGCCTGGCGTGAGATGTGAAACGTGTGGAAACTATGTGGGGCAGTGCCCCGGGCATTTCGGACATATAGAACTGGCAAGACCTGTAGTTCACGTAGAGTTCGCTAAACATGTCCATGTGTTGCTCAAGGCCACCTGTAGAAACTGTGGCCGGATAATGTTGCCAGAAGAGGAAATAGAGAAATACAAGATAAAACTAAAGAGATACAAGGGTAAATGGGTGTTGCTCGAAGCCAAGCTGATAGACAGCGTTGTTAAAAGGGCAGCGAAAAGTACCGAATGCCCGCATTGCCACAGTAGGCAGTACAGGATACGGCTAGAGAAGCCCATGACGTTTTACGAAGAGCTTGAAGACGGAACATTGGTTAAAATAACACCAAGTGAGATAAGATCTAGGTTAGAAAGGATACCTGATAGTGATCTTCCCTTGCTTGGTTTTGACCCCGTGTATTCACGGCCCGAGTGGATGGTCTTAACCGTGCTTCCTGTGCCTCCTATAAGTGTTAGGCCTTCGATAACCCTTGAAACAGGTATAAGGTCTGAAGATGACCTAACACATAAGCTCGTGGATATTATAAGGATAAATCAGAGACTTAGGGAAAGTATAGAAGCGGGGGCTCCTCAGCTTATAATAGATGATCTATGGGAACTGTTACAATACCATGTAGCCACGTATTTTGACAACGAACTGCCAGGAGTACCTCCTGCAAGGCATAGGTCGGGAAGACCTCTTAGAACACTAGCGCAGCGTCTTAAGGGTAAAGAAGGCAGATTCAGAGGCAGTCTATCGGGTAAAAGGGTGGACTTCTCGGCTAGAACAGTGATCTCTCCAGATCCTAACCTAAGCATAAACGAGGTCGGGGTGCCTCTTGAGGTTGCTAAAATCCTGGTTATTCCCGAGAAGGTAACTGAATGGAACATAGATTATTTAAGGAAACTAGTGGTTAACGGTCCCTATAATTATCCTGGTGCTAACTATGTTATAAGACCAGATGGTGGAAGAATAGATTTAAGGTATGTTAAAGATCGTGAATCTCTAGCTGAGTCTCTGGCTCCAGGCTATGTTGTTGAAAGACATTTGCAAGATGGCGACATAGTATTGTTTAACAGGCAACCGTCATTGCACAGAATGTCTATAATGGCTCATAAGGTTAGAGTACTGCCTGGAAAGACTTTCAGGCTTAACTTAATGGTGTGTCCGCCCTATAACGCCGACTTTGACGGTGACGAAATGAATCTTCATGTACCTCAAACGGAAGAAGCTCGTGCTGAAGCAAAAATATTGATGTTGGTTCAAGAACAGATCCTTTCACCTAGATATGGTGGCCCAATCATGGGCGCTATACATGACTATATAACTGCTGCTTATCTGTTTACTAGGAAAGACACGTTATTTGACAAGGCTGAGACCTGTAGGCTTCTGGCAGTGGCGGGTTACAGGGATGAACTGCCTGAGCCGGCTATAAAGAAGCCTAAAGAGTACTGGACAGGAAAACAATTAATAAGCATGTTCCTTCCCGACGATTTCAACTACAGTGGCCGAGCATCTGTAGCGTCGGGGATGAAATGTACCGAGGATGAATGTCCCTATGATGGTTATGTCTTAATACGTAACGGCATACTATTAAAGGGTGTTCTAGATAAAAACTCGATAGGAGCTCAAAGACCTGAGTCAATGCTGCATAGACTAGTTAAAGAATACGGAACAGATTTCG